>JBDTCP010000056.1:0-16107 GCA_039923555.1 Nitrobacter sp. | reverse complement strand
GCTGCCGGCCAGACGAATCACCGTCAACCTCGCTCCGGCGGACCTGCCCAAGGAAGGCAGCCATTACGACCTTCCGATTGCGCTTGGCCTGATGGCGGCGATCGGCGCCATTCCCTCCGACGCCTTGTCCGGATTTACGGTGCTCGGCGAGCTTGGCCTCGACGGTTCGATCGCGGCCGTCGCCGGAGTCCTTCCCGCCGCGATCGGCGCGAACGCGCGCGACGAGGGGCTGATTTGCCCTGCGGCCTGCGGCGCGGAGGTGGCCTGGGCAAGCCCTGACATCCAGATCGTCGCCGCAAATTCGCTGATCCAGATCGCAAATCATTTCAAAGGGAGTCAAGTTCTCTCCAGGCCGCAGCCCCGGATTCACGAGCCCAAGGGAACCCTGCTGGATCTCCGCGATATCAAGGGGACAGGAGAGCGCCAAGCGGGCGCTCGAGATCGCCGCCGCTGGTGGACACCATTTGCTGATGATCGGCTCTCCCGGCAGCGGCAAATCGATGCTCGCAGCGCGCCTGCCATCGATCCTTCCGCCGCTGTCACCGGCCGAACTGCTGGAAGTATCGATGATCGCGTCGGTGGCTGGCGAAATCGACGGAGGAGCGCTCACCGCGCGGCGGACGTTTCGTGCGCCGCATCATTCCGCCAGCATGGCCGCGCTGGCGGGCGGCGGCACGCGGGCCAAACCGGGTGAAATCTCGCTGGCGCATAATGGCGTGCTGTTTCTCGACGAATTGCCGGAATTCGATCCGCGGGTACTGGATTCGCTCCGGCAGCCGCTGGAGAACGGCGAGATCGCGGTCTCCAGGGCGAACCATCGCGTGACCTATCCCGCGCGTTTCATGCTGGTGGCGGCGATGAATCCATGCCGCTGTGGCCACGCCTATGAGCCCGGCTATGCCTGCAAGCGCGGCCGCATCGACCGTTGCACCGCAGACTACCAGACACGCATCTCCGGACCTCTCATGGATCGAATCGATCTGCGGATCGAGGTGCCGGCCGTGACGGCTTCGGATCTCATTCTACCGCCCGCCTCGGAAGGATCGTCCGAAGTTAGAGCCCGTGTTGCCGCAGCACGCAACATTCAGATGGCGCGTTATACCGCGGCTGGACTTTCGAATGTCCGTACCAATGCCGAAGCCCCGGCCTCGGTGCTGGAAGACATTGCGCAGCCAGATGCACAGGGGCTGAAGCTGCTGCGCGACGCCGCGGAAAGCATGCGCCTGTCGGCGCGCGGCTATCACCGGGTGCTGCGCGTCGCCCGCACACTCGCGGACCTCGACGGCGCCGACAAGGTCGGCCGGCTGCATCTCGCCGAAGCTCTCTCCTATCGCGCGCTCGCTGACGACATCAAACGCGCCGCTTGATCGCGGTTCGCTTTCATCCACGAACGATTGTCACCATCATCGCCGCGACCCGCCTCGCCACGGCTTCTTGTAACATCGTCCTTAAGACGTTGTTAACCCTGTTCGCATCGGACAGGATTTAACCGCGCCCCTCAAGCACTTCGCAACGTCATCCTCCCATGCTGACGCGGAACGCGATGCGCATGCTCTTGCCGGCGGTATCTCGCACTCCGACGAAAATGCAAGACACAAGAAGAATTCGGGCCGGTTGATGATAGAGCGATTACTCGGGATCAGAGCACGTCTGCGCCGGCTGGTCCGACGATATCCCCGCCTGAATCTTGTCCTTCGCGGCTTCACGATCTTTTCGATGGCGTTCGGAGGCGCCTACGGCTTCATTTCCGGAAGCAGAAGTGCCGATTACGATCCGAACGCCTTTGCAATCGGCATGAGCCTTCTATTTGCGCTGGCGTGTGTCGCGTTGGCGATTCTCAGCATGCGCTTGCGCTGGATGCGCAGGAAGGTTCGCAAGATCGTTCTTCACAATGAATCGCTCGCGGACCGAAACTGGGAGCTGAAGGAAGCGGAGGAACGGGCGCGCAGCCTTTTCGAATCGCAGGGCGATCTGATCGTCCTCCGTGACTCCGACAGTCTTATCACCTCGGTCAACGATGCTTATTGTGTTCTGGCTCAGCGCTCGCGCGCCGAGTTGCTCGGCAGCGCCTTTGCGCTGTCCGTTCTTGAGCAAGGCGAGAGTGCGCTCGAATCGAACGGCACGCGCACTCACGATCAACGCGTCGAAACCGCGCTCGGTCCGCGCTGGATTGCATGGCGCGAAGGCCTCGTGCGAACCGACGCCAACCATCCGGCAGAACTGCAATGCGTTGGCCGCGATGTCACCAATCGAACCGAGACCGAGCGCGCGATCGGGGATGCGCGGGATCACGCGAACACGGCCAACCGGGCCAAATCGCGCTTCCTGGCGATGACCTCGCACGAGATTCGCACACCGCTGAATGGCATCATCGGCATGAGCGGATTGTTGCTCGACACTTCGCTCACGCCCGAGCAGATGACATATGCCAAGGCAGTCAAGGCGTCCGGCGACGCGCTGCTGTTGCTGATCGAGGAATTACTCGACTATTCCAAGATCGAGGCCGGCAAAATCGACCTCGAAAGCCGTCCTTTCATTCTATCCGACCTGATCGAGGATATCACCGAGCTGCTGGCTCCACGTGCGCAGGCGCGGCAGCTCGAAATCGCCGCCTATGTTGATGAGCGGCTGCCGATCGAAGTCGTCGGAGACGCGGCACGATTGCGCCAGGTGCTGCTCAATCTCGCGGGAAATGCCATCAAGTTTACGCCATCCGGCAGCGTCGCTCTTATCGTCGAACCCGGTATCCAGCCGGACGAAATCCGCTTCATGGTTCGCGAGACGGGAATCGGCATCGCGCCAGACGCGCAGGCGCGAATTTTCCAGGAGTTCGAGCAAGCCGACGAACGAACTGCGCGCAACTACGGTGGAACGGGGTTGGGATTGAGTATCAGCGATCGCATCGTCAAGCGGATGGGCGGGCGCATCTCACTCGAGAGCAAACCGGGTGCTGGTTCGACATTCGAGGTGTCGATACCTCTTCCCACCGAGGACAGCACCCCGGCGCGAAAGCCTTTCGCCACACCGGATCTAACGGGACGCTCGATCATGCTGGTAGCCCCTCAAACCATCGAGGCGGCGCTGCTTGCCCGGCGGCTGGAGCGATGGGGTGCTCAGACCTGCGCGATATCGGACATCGTCGTTGCCCACGCATTACTTCCGGACCGGTCGTGGCACACCGTGCTCGTCGATCATGCCATGGGCGCGGAGGATGCCTGGCGCCTTGGTGACGCCGCAAGCAAGCACGCGACGCGACGGATCGTCATGGTCACGCCGGCGACAAGGCACGAACTTCGGACTCCCGGCGCGGCGGCGTTTACAGGCTACCTGGTCAAGCCGCTGCGAACTGCGTCGATCGCAGCGCGATTGGCGGCGCCGGCCGACGGCCTGACCACACTCCAGGCCATCGACGGCCTGCCCGATTGCGATGCCCTCGACGAGTCCGAGGCGCCGACCACGGCGCCCGCACAAAGCCTGTCGATTCTCGTGGCGGAAGACAACGAGATCAACGCGCTATTGATGCGTTCGCTCCTGACCCGTCTCGGGCACGACGTGATCCTCACTACAAATGGCGAGGAAGCGCTTGAATCATGGGTCGCCGCCGAAACCGCGGGCGCGCCCTACGATCTCGTCTTGATGGATGTCCAGATGCCGAAGCTTGACGGCATCGAGACCACAAAGAGAATACGTGAACAAGAAGCCGGCCAGCGCCTCCGTCGCACCACGATCCTGGCGCTGACAGCCAACGCGCTGATTGACGATCGTTATGCCTGCTTCGAGGCGGGCATGGATGGTTTTCTCGTAAAGCCGCTCGATCGCGACAAGCTGGCCGACGCGCTCGCGGGATTGGTGGCGGCGCGTCACCTTGCGGCCTGAGGCAAAACGGACCAGCCTGGCGGACCCGCGAAATACAAATACCGTTCAGATTTCGCGGCAACGCAAAAAAAGAATATCTAAAGCCGCCTGAGTGCGACCTGTTCGACGACGTGGTCAGCTCCCTTCTTGAGAATCAGGGTCGCACGCGGCCGCGTCGGCAGGATGTTGTCCTCGAGATTCGCGCGGTTGGTGCGCTCCCAGATTGCGATCGCCGTTGCGGTCGCTTCATCATCCGACAGCAGCGCGTAGCGGTGAAAATACGATCGCGGGTCGTGGAAGGCCGTATCCCGCAAAGCGAGGAACCGCCTCACGTACCAGTCCCGCAGCACCGGTTCTTCGGCGTCGAGATAGACCGAAAAGTCGAAGAAGTCGGACACGACGGGAACGGCCCGACCGTCGCGCGGCAATCGTCCGGTCTGCAGGACATTGACGCCTTCGACAATCAGAATATCGGGTTGACTGACCTCGACCCAGTTGCTGGGCACGATGTCATACGTCAGATGCGAATAGACCGGCGCGCGCACCGGCGTGCGGCCGGCCTTGATGTCACTGAGAAACGCCAGCAATGTCGGCAGATTGTAACTTTCTGGGAAGCCTTTTTTCTGCATCAAGCCCCGTCGCCCGAGCACCGCGTTTGGAAACAGAAAGCCGTCAGTGGTGATGAGATCGACTTTGGGGCCTGGAGACCATCGTGCGAGGAGCGCCTGCAGGACGCGAGCCGTAGTTGATTTCCCAACCGCGACCGATCCGGCCACGCCGATGATATACGGCACCTTGCGATCATGGATGCCGAGAAACCGGCGCTGGGCAACAAAGAGCCGCTGCATCGACGCGACATAGATCGAGAGCAGCCTGGACAAAGGCAGATAAATTTCTTCGACCTCCGTGAGATCGAGGCGATCATGCATCGACCGCAATGCCGCGATTTCATCCGCAGCCAGAGTCATCGGCATGTCGTCGCGCAACTTCGCCCACTCGGCGCGGGAGAAAATCCGATACGGATTATATTGCTGCTGTTCTGCCCGCGAATCCATCAAGCTCGCCCCGGCTACTCGCGATTGCGCGCGGCTTTCTCTTCGAGTCCCGACATCGCTGTGCGCTGCGCCAACGCAGCTTCGATTTCCTCGAACGTCACGCCCCGAGCCTTCAGCAGCACAAGGAAGTGAAACATGAGGTCCGCGCCTTCGGCGATCAGGTGATGCCGGTCATTCTCGATCGCAGCGATCACCGTCTCGACGGCTTCCTCGCCGAGCTTCTTGGCGCAATGCGCGGCGCCCTTGTCGAGCAGCTTTCGGGTGTAGGACGCATCGCTTCCGGACGCAGTTCGAGCGTCGATGGTGGCAGCAAGATCATGGATCGTGAAACGCGGCATATCACTCTGCTCGTCTGCGCGCTGGCCACACCTGGGAGCGCGATCAATTCCGAGTGCTTAGCACTTCTGCGATCAGGAGTCGTCAGGGATCGAGCCGCATCGGCAGCCCAGCGCGGACCATATGGTCCTTGGCTTGGCGGATGGTAAATTCCCCGAAGTGAAAGATCGATGCGGCAAGAACCGCCGTGGCATGGCCTTCGCGAATCCCGTCGACCAGGTGATCGAGATGTCCGACACCGCCGGACGCGATCACCGGGACGGACACACTGTCAGCCACCAGCCGGGTCAGTGGCAGATCAAAACCCTGGCGGGTGCCGTCGCGATCCATCGAGGTCAGCAGTATCTCGCCGGCACCGAGCGACACCACCTCCTGTGCATATTCGATCGCATCGATGCCCGTGGATTTGCGGCCGCCATGGGTGAAGATTTCCCAGCGGTCCGACCCACCCGCCCGGACGACGCGCTTGGCGTCGATCGCAACCACAATGCACTGGTCACCGAACTTTTCCGCGGCCTCCTTGACGAACTCGCGCCGGCTGACCGCTGCACTGTTGATCGAGACCTTGTCCGCGCCGGAACGAAGCAAGGTGCGGATGTCGTCGATGGTGCGGACGCCGCCGCCCACGGTCACCGGCATGAAGCAGGCTTCCGCCGTGCGTTGGACCACGTCGAGCATGATGCCACGATTTTCGTGCG
The DNA here is from genome assembly GCA_039923555.1 of Nitrobacter sp. Lineage (GTDB taxonomy): Bacteria > Pseudomonadota > Alphaproteobacteria > Rhizobiales > Xanthobacteraceae > Nitrobacter. The sequence continues at coordinate 10,163 of JBDTCP010000056.1, read as the reverse complement.
TCGCGGTGATGTCGAGAAAGGTGAGTTCGTCGGCGCCGGCGGCATCGTATGCAATCGCCGCTTCCACGGGGTCGCCGGCATCGCGCAAGTCAACGAAGTTGACGCCCTTGACGACCCGACCATCTTTCACATCAAGACAGGGTATGACACGGACCTTGAACATGACCCCGAAGTTCCTCAGACCGCCGCGCGTGCAGCACGTATCAGTGTCAGCGCCTCAACTGGATCGAGCCGGCCGTCGTAGAGCGCCCGTCCCGCGATGGCGCCCGCCAGCTTCTTCGCGCGCGGCGTGAGCAGCGCTTTCACATCCGCGATGGAAGCGAAGCCGCCGGACGCAATCACCGGAATCGAAATGCTGTCGGCAAGCGCGATAGTGGCATCGAGATTGAGCCCCTTCAGCAGACCGTCGCGCGCGATGTCGGTGAAGATGATGGCAGCGACGCCGGCATCCTCGAACCGCTGCGCGATCTCGAGTGCCGTCATTTCCGAGGTCTCGGCCCAGCCTTCGACAGCCACCTTGCCGTCCCGCGCATCGAGGCCGACTGCGACGTGCCCCGGAAATCGTTTGGCCGCTTCTTTCACGAACGCCGGCTCGCGCACCGCCGCTGTGCCGATGATGACGCGCGCGATACCCTTGCCGAGCCACGCCTCGACGGTCTTCAGGTCCCGAATGCCTCCGCCAAGCTGCACCGGCATGGTCACAGCTTTCAGCATCCGCTCTACCGCGTCTGCATTGACCGGCTTGCCGGCGAACGCGCCGTCGAGATCGACCACATGCAGGTACTCGAAGCCCTGCGACGCGAAGGCGCGCGCCTGGTCGGCGGGATCGAGATTGAATACGGTCGCGCGCGCCATATCGCCTTGTTCAAGGCGTACGCACTGGCCATTCTTGAGGTCGATGGCTGGAAAAAGAATCACGGCTTCCACTTGAGAAAATTCGAAATCAGGGCCAGCCCGAACCGCTGGCTCTTTTCCGGATGAAACTGGGTGCCGATCGCGGTGTCCTTGCCGACGATGGCCGTCACTGGACCCCCGTAATCGGCGCGCGCAAGTACATCGGTCTCGTTGGCGGCGTTCAGGTGGTAGGAGTGCACGAAATAAGCGTGGCGGCCTTTCGGTCCCAACGGCAAGCCTTCAAGCACCGGGTGTTCCTGCACCATATCGAGCGTATTCCAGCCCATGTGCGGGATCTTCAAATTTTCGTCCCGCGGTGAAATCTTCTCGACGTCGCCGGCAATCCAATTGAGCCCGTCTGTCGTGACGTGCTCCCTGCCCCGCGTCGCCATCAATTGCATGCCGACGCAAATGCCCAAAAAGGGACGCGCCTTGTTGCGTACGACCTCCGTCAGGGCTTCGACCATGCCATCGAGCGCATCGAGACCCCTGCGGCAATCGGCGAAGGCGCCGACGCCAGGCAGCACCACCCGATCGGCTCGGAACACCACGTCGGGATCGCGCGTCACGACGATCCTTTCCGGATCCTCCATGCCGCGCGCCGCGCACTCGAACGCCTTGGCGGCGGAGTGCAGGTTACCGGAACCATAGTCGATGATCGCAGCGCTCACCGCGGAATCCCGGGCTGCGGAAACCAGCCGACAATGTCGCTATGCGGCAACTGCGAGAACGGCTGGCCCGGAACAATACGGGTCGGCGGCGGTCCGCCGCGATCGACGGCCGACAAATCGAAGTCCGTACCCCGCTTCGTCGTCCAGCGATCGAAAAAGCGTCGCTCGGCGGCCTCTTCGTCGTCCGCGACAACGACATCGAGCGCGCGCCACTTGCGCCGCGACAAGGTCCAGCGTTGCAAGCTTGCCGCTTCCAGTCCCATCAGCACGGCGATGACTGCCATCACCGCAAAGCGTGTGCTCCCGCCGGCGTGCAGCAGTGTCAGAACGACTTCCACCACGATCGACAGGACCAGATATCCAGCGAACGCCAGCCAAAGCCGGCGATAGAGCAGCCACACCGGGCCGAGCACAAAAGCCCAGAACGAAAAGCCGTCGCGAACGAACACGAATTTGTCCATCGTGCCGCGCACGTCCGTCTCGTCAACCGATGGCGCATGAACTGTATAGACCGGCATTGCACTCTCCGCCGACAACAGGACGATCAGCCGCCGAGCTGACCCTTTGTTGATGGCACTTCTCCCGCAGCGCGCGGATCGATCGCCACCGCTGCACGAAGCGCCCGCGCCAGACCCTTGAAGCAGGATTCGGCGATATGATGACTGTTCTCGCCATATAGTGTCTCAACGTGCAAAGTCACGCCCGCATTGACCGCAAAGGCGTTGAACCATTCGCGCACCAGCTCCGTGTCAAACTCACCCACCTTGTCGCGTGGAAACTCGACCTTGAACACAAGCACCGGGCGGCCCGAGATATCGATCACGACACGAGACAGCGTCTCGTCCATGGGCATGTGGATGCTGGCGTAGCGGGTAATCCCGGCCATCGTGCCGAGCGCCTGCTTCACCGCCTGACCCAGCGCGATGCCGACATCTTCCGTGGTGTGGTGATGATCGACGTGGAGGTCGCCGTCGGCCTTGACCGTGATGTCGATACGCGAATGACGGGCAAGCAGATCCAGCATATGGTCGAAAAAGCCGATGCCGGTCGCAACCTCGGACACACCGGAGCCATCGAGGTTCACCGCGACCTCGATGTCGGTTTCCTTGGTTTTGCGCTTGATAGTCGCCGTGCGCATGAAAAGAGCTCTCCGCGTCGCGCATGATCAGCCAAAGTGGGAGCGGTTTGGCGATAAGATCATGCACCCTTCAATGATCCAGAGCGCGGTCTGGCCGCGCTCCGGCAAATCGGGGCTCTTTTAACAGGCTCACGCCCCCTTCGCTACTGCGGGACGATGCATTTTGCCGGTGTTCTTCGGGCTATGGTGACCGGAAATCGAACGCCGATTGCAACGCCGCGCCGCAATGCCTAAATCTGGCTGACCATGAAGGGGTTCAGATGCAAGCATCACAGCCAGAGGTGTGGCACGGCACCACGATCCTGACCGTCCGCAAGGGTGGCAAGGTTGTCATTGGTGGAGATGGCCAGGTCTCGATCGGCCAGACCGTCATCAAATCCAACGCGAAGAAGGTCCGCAAGCTCGGAAAGGGCGATGTAATCGGCGGGTTCGCCGGCGCCACCGCTGATGCCTTCACGCTGTTCGAGCGGCTGGAAAGCAAGCTCGAGCAGTATCCCGGTCAGCTCACCCGCGCCGCGGTCGAACTCGCCAAGGACTGGCGCACAGACCGCTATCTGCGCCGGCTTGAAGCCATGATGCTCGTTGCGGACAAGGACGTGTCGCTGGTCCTGACCGGCACCGGAGACGTGCTTGAGCCGGAGGCCGGCGTGATGGCGATTGGGTCCGGCGGAAACTACGCGCTTTCCGCCGCACGGGCGTTGCTCGATTCCGACAAGGATGCGGAAACGATTGTCCGCCGTTCTCTCGATATCGCCGCCGACATCTGCGTCTATACAAACCGAAACCTGACGATTGAAGCGTTGTCCACGGATTGAGCGAGCGATGCCGCACTATGCATTCCGCCCGCACGCGAACGACCGATTGCCTTTATGATCGCGCTGGCGCTTCTGGCAAATAAGGGCCGCCTATCATTTGACCGCTTGCTCCCGCCACGATTCAACATATCTTTGAGATCATGATGCACTTCTCTCCTCGCGAAATCGTTTCCGAACTCGACCGTTTTATCGTCGGCCAGACCGATGCCAAGCGTGCCGTCTCCATCGCCTTGCGCAACCGCTGGCGGCGCCAGCAGTTGACCGGTTCGATGCGCGAGGAGGTCCTTCCGAAAAACATCCTGATGATCGGTCCGACTGGCGTCGGCAAGACCGAGATAGCGCGGCGGCTGGCAAAGCTTGCGAATGCACCTTTCATCAAGGTTGAGGCCACGAAGTTCACCGAAGTGGGATATGTCGGGCGCGACGTCGAACAGATCATTCGCGATCTCGTGGAGGTCGCGATCGCCCAGATCCGCGAGCGCAAGCGCAAGGATGTTCAGGCGCGTGCGCAGCTCGCCGCAGAGGAACGTGTTCTCGATGCCCTGGTCGGCGCCAACTCGAGCGCCGCAACGCGCGATTCCTTTCGCAAGAAACTGCGGACCGGTGAACTCAACGACAAGGAAATCGAGGTCGAGACGCAATCCTCCGGCGGCACACCGATGTTCGAGATCCCGGGCATGCCTGGGGCGCAGATGGGCGCCATCTCGATCGGCGATATTTTCGGCAAGATGGGCGGGCGAACCAAGACCCGGCGACTGACGGTCGTGGACTCCCACGAGATTCTCATCAACGAGGAATCCGACAAGCTGCTCGACAGCGACCAGCTCACGCAGGAGGCAATCGCAGCGGTCGAGAACGACGGCATCGTGTTTCTCGACGAGATCGACAAGATCTGCGTGCGCGACGGCCGCAGCGGCGGCGACGTTTCGCGCGAAGGCGTGCAGCGCGATCTGCTGCCGCTGATCGAGGGAACGACGGTCTCCACCAAACATGGTGCCGTGAAGACCGACCATATCCTGTTCATCGCATCAGGGGCGTTTCACATTGCCAAGCCTTCGGATTTGCTGCCTGAGTTGCAGGGCCGGCTGCCGATCCGCGTCGAACTGGAAGCGCTCACACGCAACGATATGCGGCGCATTCTAACCGAACCGGAGGCCTCCCTCATCAAGCAATACATCGCATTGATGCAGACCGAGGGCGTTACGCTGGATATCACCGATGATGCCATCGATGCCCTTGCGGATATTGCGGTCGCCGTGAATTCGACGGTCGAGAATATCGGTGCGCGACGACTGCAGACGGTCATGGAACGCGTGCTCGACGATATTTCGTTCGCGGCCCCCGATCGCAACGGCGAAACAGTTCGTATCGACGCCGGATATGTCCAGAAGCATGTCGGCGACCTCGCGAAGAACGCCGACCTGAGCCGATTCATTCTGTGAGCGCGCGACTGACGTCCGGGATTGTCATCCCGGCTTTATCGAGCACGAATGCCCACGCTCTGAAAGTGCTGCCGGCGTAAGACCTGGTTCGGCGGAACAAGTCCGGCAGTATCCACCTTTGCGGAAGGCGCTAACGACGGCGCCGCATCCGTACATAAAGCGCGCCCTCGCCGCCATGGCCGATATGGGCCTGCTCGAAGCCCACCACGAGCGTACGAAATTCGGGAAGCCCGAGCCATTCCGGCACCTGCTGGCGCAGGACGCCGCGGCTGGAGTCCAGACTTGTCGTCCGGCCCTTGCCGGTGATGACGAGGACGAACCGCAGCCCGTTGTCGCTGGCGCGCAGCAGGAAATTGTGCAGCGCCCGATGGGCGCGAGCCTGAGTCATGCCGTGCAGATCGATCCGCGCCTCGATGTCCTGTTTGCCACGCGACAACCGCCCGCGCTCGCGACGGGTGAGTGGCACTGGCGGCGGCGGTATCAGTCTTGAAGGCTTGAGGTTCGCTGGCGCGACGACAGCGGCTTTTGATGCCACCGCCGTTTTACGGGCTGGGTTGGGCACCATGGATACATCCCCTTGCAGCGATTTCTCAAGCCGGGCCGTCTTTCGCAGCGGCTTCGTTTGTTTCGCGACGCTTTCCCATAATGCGCGCTCCTCGCCGGTCAACGCGCGACGCCGACGCGACGGCGCTGGCGGATCCGATATTCGAGGGGGCAATCGTTTCATCGTGCGTGGCGATGTCGCCCATGACGATGGTGGCGGCGGTGACGCTGCGCGTGAGGGCGTCCGGACCTGACTTCGGGCTGAGCCGCCGGAAGCGGAATGGCTTCTGACGACGCAGGTTTCGCCGCGGACACTGGAGCAGCCCTGCCCGGCTCGCCCGCCGGTGTAACAATGGATGGTGCAGACTGCTGTGGAGCGGCCTTGCGATCGTCCAGCTTCTGATTCGTCGGCGGAAACAGTTTTGCGATCTTTGCCGACGGCCGGGCTTCCGGAAGCGGCATGGTTCGGCCACGGGCGACGGGGTCAAGGCTGTTCGGAACCAGGATCACAAAATGCATAGTGTGCCGCAGGCGGCCGGAGACCCGTCCTGCTTCCGGACCAGCCCCGAAATAAATATCCGCGCGCGCCGGACCGAGAATCGCCGAGCCCGTATCCTGCGCGATCATCAACCGATGGAACGGCGTTTTCGCCTGTTCGGATTCGATCGGCAGTCCGCCTTCGATGAAGAATGGCGTGCCATAGACATGCAGCGATTTATCGACCGCGATCGACCGGCCCGGTGTCAGCGGCACGCCCTGTGCGCCGATCGCCTCATCCTTGTCCGACAGCTTCACCTCGTGAAAAAAGACGTAAGACCGGTTCTGGCGGCGCAGTTCTTCGGCGCCATCCGGATTCTCATCCATCCATTGCCGGATGCGTTGCATCGACATCTGATCCTTCGGAATAATGTTGCGTTCGATCAGGATACGGCCGACGGCCGTATATGGATATCCGTTATAGGAATCGTAGTTGATGCGAATGGTTGAGCCGTCCTCAAGCCGAACGCGCGCGGAGCCCTGGATTTGCGTGAAGAGCAGATCAGTCTGACTCTTGAGCCAACAGATTTCGAGGCCGCGGCCTGCGATCGCGCCATCCTCGATTTCGGCGCGATCATAATAGGGGATCAGTTTTCGGCGGCCGATCTTGCGATACACCGAGCCGCTGTTCGGCAAGCTCGATGCGCTCTGTTTGAAACCCCGGACGAAAAGATTCGAAGGACGCCGATAAACCGGCACGGTGTAAACATCGGTCCGCGTGCGCGACCCGTCGATGATCGGTTCGTAATAACCGGTGACAAAGCCATCCGCTTCCCCGAGACGAGAAATTCGCAACGGCTGGAAACGAGTTTCGAAGAAGGCGCGGGCTTTGCCATCGTCCGAGATATCCGCCATCTTCGCGATGCCGCATGGCTTCCGCAATGATGTGCCGAGCGCCTTCTGACTGACGGCGGAGGTTCGCCGTGCGGTAACCGCACGACAGCTCGCGCGAAACGCCTTGAACGCGTCGAGATGATTGTCGTCATGCCAGCCGGCGATCTCGGCCCATGAGACCGGCATATATTGACCGCCCGCGATTTCCAACGGCCAGACCGGGCGATAACGAGCGCCATGAGATTCGACCACAACAGGTGTAAGCGCGGCGGCGACGAAAAATCCGGCAGCGAACCGTTTTAACCGACAAAGGTCAGTTGGTGCTTTCGGTGCCAACCAGTTTCCAGTTCGGATCACGCGACGAGATATCGCGGGCAAATGTCCAAACATCGGTGATATCGGAAATCTTATCCGGGTTTCCGTCGACGATTGCTCCCGCCTTGTCGCGGGTCATCGAAATCATCTGCGAAACGAACCGAACCGTCAGTTGCGCCGCACGATCCCGTACTTCCGCGCCGACCAACTCGGCATTGTCGATCGAGACAAATCGCGTTTCCGTTTTCTGTTCTCGCTTTTCCCGGTCCTTGATCACGGCATCAAAGCTTTCATAGACGTCCGACGACACCAGATCCTTCAAAGCCCGGCGATCACCGTTGGCGAATGCCAGCACAATCATCTCATAGGCGCTACGCGCACCGCTGAGGAAATGTCTCGGATCAAAGGAAGAATCCTGAGTCGCAATGGCGTCGAGCCCGAGCGCAAGCGGCGTACCTGGCTCGGCCAGATTTTTCCAGCGATCGGGCGCGGACGCCACGTCGGCTGTGGGCGGCAGAGGCGCCTGATCGATCAAGGTACCCGGCATCGGGACAACGTTATTGTCCTGCGTACCATGCAGGACTTCCCGTGTGGCGCGGTCATAAGGCGGCCGCTCATTTCCCGTGCGCTGTCCGAGGACATTGCGCAGACGCAGGAAAATAAAGACTGCCAGCGCCAGGAAAATGATGGTGTAAATGTCCACGTCGTCTTCACTTTCTGATCGGTACTGGATCAAGTCCAGAGAACGAACGTCCCCAGCGGAGACTACAGGTTCGCAACAGACGGATCCAAGACCATGTAGGCATGAAATCGGGTCAAGCCAAGGGCGCGTATTGGCGCAGCGAACCGGAACCGGAAGCGGTCATCCCTGTAACGACTGATTTCACTGAACCAACAATAGCGCGTTTCCAGCCCAAGGGAAATCGGATTACAGCAGAAGATTACGCGAGAAAACGCGTTCCTTCAGCAGTTTAAGCCACACCGCCGCGCAAAGGCCGGCGGCTTCGGCGGTCAAAGCTGCGCGATCCGCGGCGGGCTAGCCGCGACCCGAGGCTCCCCGACGTATCTGCCGTCCTTGTGGACAGCGGCAGGCTTATGATAGCCACTCGCCCCGACGCGGCACTTTCGCCCCCTATCAAGCAAGCTCGGCACCCTCACGGGCTTCGTTGAACGTTCCAGGAGAGATATTCATGACCAACGGCAACGGCACACCCCCCGAGGCAGGCCCCGCACCCCAGTTGAGTGTGCTGGCGCAGTACACCAAGGATTTCTCATTTGAGAATCCCAATGCACCCGCCTCGCTCACCCCTCAGCAGAAGGCGCCTGCGATCAGTATTCAGATCAACGTCGGCGCCAACAATACGGCGCAGAACGAATTCGAAGTGACGCTGTCGGTTCATGGCAAGGCCGAACATGGCGATAAACTGATGTTCAGCTTCGAGCTCGCTTATGCAGGCCTGTTTAAGATTGAAAACGTCCCGCAGGAAAATCTACCCCCGCTGGTCATGATCGAATGCCCGCGGCTCTTGTTCCCGTTCGCTCGCGAGATCATTGCGACTGCCGTCCGCGACGGCGGATTTCCGCCGCTGATGCTGGACCCCGTCGACTTCGTGAGCCTTTATCGACAAAATATGGAACGGGCGAACGCGGCGGCGCAGCAGCAAAAACCGAGTTAATCCGCCGCGCACGGTTCCAGACCCTCGGCCCCGACGAATTCCTTCCAGATCGCCTTCTCGCCGAGCGTGACAAGAAAATCCCGATGCGCGACGCGGTCGGCATCGCTCAGACGGGCCGCCAGTGGCACAGTTCGCTGACGTCTTGGCATATCCAGGGTTCCGCCGGTTTGACGGGACGTGGCTTCCGCAAGGATCAATTGCGACTGCCGCGCGCCAATCAGATCGATATAAACTTCCGCGAGCAGTTCGGCGTCGAGCAACGCGCCGTGTTTGGTCCGGCGGGAATTGTCGATGGCGTAGCGCGAGCAGAGATCGTCGAGCCGGTTCGACACCCCGGGGTGTTTCCGTCTCGCCAGCAGCAGCGTATCCACTAACCGGTCGCGTCCGATTGCCTGCCTTTTGAGGCGATCAAGCTCCGCGTTGATAAAGCCGATATCAAACGATGCATTGTGGATGACCAGCGGCGCATCGCCAATGAATTCCAGGAATTCATCCACGACATGCGCAAATAGCGCTTTATCGGCAAGAAACTCGCTCGACAGGCCATGTACCGCAAACGCCTCCTGCGGCATGTCGCGTTCCGGATTGACGTAGCGGTGGAACGTCTGCCCCGTCGGCATGCGATTGAAGATTTCAACACACCCGACCTCGACCAGACGATCGCCGCGCAGCGGGTCCAGTCCTGTCGTTTCTGTGTCGAGGACGATTTCGCGCATGACTTTCCGCCAACCTTACGAATCAGGACCGCCGCCGTCGCGGCATTTTAGCAGCCTTCGTCAAAATTTCGCTGATTCGCGTGCGCACATGATCAAGACCGTGCGAGGTATCCACTACGAAATCCGCCCGCCTGCGCTTTTCAGCGTCCGGCAATTGCCGGGCCAGGATCGCGTCCAGCTTTTCGCTCGTCATGTTGCCCCGGGAGAGAATGCGTTCGCGTTGAACGTCCGGCGTTGTGGAAACAACGACGACCGCATCGACGCCCTTCTCGCCGCCGGTTTCAAACAGCAGCGGCACGTCCACCACCACTACGGGAACACCGGACTGCTCGGCCTGGTCGAGAAACGCCTGACGGTAGGCGTGTAACATCGGATGCACGAGCTGCTCGAGCCGCTTCATGGCCGCGACGTCATGCACCACCCTTGCTGACAGTTTCTCGCGGTCAACTTTGCCATTGACGGTCGTTCCGGGAAACGCCGCCTCGATGGCCGGAGCCGCCTCTCCTTCATAAATTCTGTGAACAGTCGCGTCCGCGTCGTAAACCGGCACCCCGGCTTCCAAAAAAAGCTGCGCGGTGGCCG
>JBDTCP010000055.1:0-6282 GCA_039923555.1 Nitrobacter sp. | reverse complement strand
TGTCGCCGTCGCAGGTACCGAGATAGCGCAGGATCGCCCGCAGTTTCGTCACATAGGCCTTGGCCTGTTCCGACGAGCGCATATCGGGCTTGGAGACGATTTCCATCAGCGCCACGCCGGAGCGGTTGAGATCGATCGCGCTCATGTCGGCGTGCTGGTCGTGCAGCGACTTGCCGGCGTCCTGCTCCAGATGCAGCCGCTCGATGCCGACCACGATGCTCGCGCCGTCGGCAAGATCAACCACGACCTCGCCCTCGCCCACGATTGGCGACTTGTATTGGCTGATCTGGTAGCCCTGCGGCAAATCGGGATAGAAATAGTTTTTGCGGTCAAACACCGAGCGCAGGTTGATCTCTGCGTTCAATCCAAGCCCGGTGCGTACCGCTTGCCGGACGACGGCCTCGTTGATGACGGGAAGCATGCCCGGCATCGCGGCGTCCACCAGCGAGACGTGGCTGTTGGGCTCGCCGCCGAAGGCGGTTGAGGCGCCCGAAAAAAGCTTTGCGTTGGACGTGACCTGGGCGTGGACTTCAAGCCCGATCACCATTTCCCAGTCGCCGGTGGCGCCCTTGAGCAAGTTTGATGGTTTGGGTGTAGTAATTTTAGCAACCAGCTCCGGCGACAGCCCCACACGTAGCCGCACGGGACAAGTTGCGTCTCGCGACTCCATAGGTATTTGCTCAATCCCGATCTGCTTGAATTTTGATTTGTCACGAACCGCAAAAGCAAGCAGGTCTTCTGCAAGGGTCAACATATTGTCCAAGGTAACGTCCATATCCTTGAGGACGCTGCTTTCCGGCTCGCCAGTTCGAGCCCAGATAGGAGGCAAATAGCGGTTGGGGTCCGGAGAAACCCTTATGTTGTGTATTATCAATTCTCCCGATCTGCCGCCGGGATGCTCCGCCGCATTTCGGTTACGGATAAGACCTGACGTCCACTTATCCTCAGAACGAAGCAAATTCGTTAGTTCGTGACTGACCCCAAATTTCAAAGATGCCCATTTAACTATTTCGCTTTCACCCGCTCCCTTTAAGTCAGCAAATGCGCTCGCATCCTTCACGTTACACCCGTAAAGAATCTCAAATAGCTTAAGCAGGTCCCGTAGGTAATTTTTAGCGCTGTAGAGATATCCCTCAACTAATTTCTGGAGGCCGATAATGTGAGGGACATCACGAATTTGGCCATCTTTCGTCGACAACATCGCACTAGCATCAGCCATTTTCTGTGCAAGGGTGTCGCGCGACTCGTGGCATTCTAGAAGGCGTTGGGTAAGCGTAACGATGTACAACTCGACGATCTGATCCCGCTGTTCTTTATCAATATCCAGCCAATTGACGAGGTCTGACGTTTGAGGCCCAAGCCGTGCGACTACGGGATGCTCGGTACCAACATCAGAAATTTTTCGAATTTCAAAAGCCATATAGCTACCTACTGACCCCCAAGGGGTGATCATTTGCGCGGCTTTTACCCCGGGGATTGCGACGGGAAAACCCCCGTCCGCATCAATTGAGTCCGCCACCCGGGCTCACTCACTCACATGCTGCCGGCAAATGCGCGAAAGGCGGGGCTTGCCCGCAGTGCGTCGCGCCCGGCGGAGATCACATCATCCACCTGCTGCGGCGGCAAATGGAAGCGGGTCGGAACGGCCTCTAAGCCGGCGGCGCGCTCGGGATCGAGCTGATCGAAACCAATCCGCCCGACGAACAGTTTCAGGTCGCGGCAATTCCAACCCGGACGCGCGCCGTAGCGGGCGCGATCCGCTGCCGACAGGCCGCAGCGCCAGCGGACCAGCGATGTCTGCCAATCCGCCATGGTCCGCTCGAACGCGGTGTAGCCTGCGCCGACGCTGGCATCGATCGCGGTATCTGCCGCCGCCTTGACCAGATCGACGCCACTCGGGCCTTCCACGGTATTGATCCAGTTGCCCGCAACGCCGGTCTTGGCATCGACCACCAGAAACAGTCCGCGCCGCAGTTTGACGGCCCGCTGTGGCGACAGCGGATCATAGGGCGTATTCGCCGACAGCCGCGCGATGGTGAAACCCGACAAGCCATAGTTGTCGACCAGACCGCCGTCGAGCAGTTTGATGTAGGGCATTTCGCCGTCGTGATAGCGGCTGACCGCTTTCGCAAACGCGCTCAGCATCGGCGGCGCGTCGCGATTGTCGCGCGCTTTCACGATCCAGGCAGGCAGCGGATCGTTGCAGCGGCCCGGAAAGGTCTGGATCACCACCGGCGCGAACGCAACAGGGACCGCCGCCGACGCCGCGACCGCATTCGCCAGCGGATAGGACGCGAGATCGCTGCACATCGCGCGGAACGCGGTTACGCCGAACACGAAAGGCGTGCGGTTGTAGATGTCGGAGGCGTTGATCCACACCCGCGGGCGCGCCGTTTTCCGAAGATCGGCGAAGGTCGCGCCATGAAACAGGTTGGCGTCGAGCCAGCGCGGCAGGCCGCGAGAGTCATTGATGCCGCCGGCGAACGCCTTGCCGAGCGTCGCGAGGTTGAGGTCGGTCTCAAGCCCCTCCTCAGCATTGCGCAGCAGGAACTTTTCCCGAAAGTCGGCCAGCGCCGCGCGCTTGCGCAATCCATAATACGCGGCCGTCACCGAACCTCCGGACACACCGGAAATGAAATCGAGACGATCAAGTATGGCCGCGCCTCCGCCGCGCACCGGCGTCTGCGCCATTTCTTCCAACACCCCGAAGGAAAAGGCCGCGGCGCGCGTGCCGCCGCCCGAAAACGACAGCCCGACCAGATCGTCGTCGGTTGCAGCCCGTTCGTCGACGTTCTCGTGAAGCTGGCCCGCGAGATCGGCGCTGCTGCCCGGCTGATTGACCGGCGCATTCTGGATCGACGCACAGCCAAGAAGCAACGCGCACAGTCCGAATATGGGAAATACTGAACGCATGGGTCGTGCAATCGCCCCGCCAATCGCGCGCCGGTTATCACCCGCCGCGCCCCGAGTGGTCAATCAGCGATCCAGACGGCCTATTCGCACCGGCATCATGGCTAATGCATTAGAAAGTCCAACTGTCTCATTCCGAGAGTCGCCAACGGGTCTGCGCAAAGCGCGCACTCAGCGACAAACGCGAAGCGCTTGCGCGGGGAATGACGGCCGAATAACCGCTAGGCTGTCTTGCCGCCCAGCAGTTCCGCGACGATCTGTTCCCACTCCACCTCGGACGAACCTTTGGCAAACGGCCTGTCGGCGCGGCGATACCAATAGGCGGCGTTGCCGATCTCGCCCCCATCAAGCCGATGCAGATGGGCATGCACCCAGGCGACCTCCGGGCCCACCTTGGGCTGCACGATGACATGCGCCTTGTTCCAGTCGCCCTTTGCGGCCCACCACAATGCCTCAAGCGGCGCCGAAAGTCCCTGCGGCGGCTCCACGTTCGTCAGGCTGGCTTTGAAGGCGGCCGGCGTCACCACCAACGCTCCGGTGTAAAGCGCCCCGCGGCCTGCTCGATCACCTCGCCAAGCGACACTAGCGTCTCCTCGTCGAATGGACGGCCGATCAGTTGCAACCCGAGCGGCAACCCTTGCTCATCTCTGCCCGCGGGTACGGCAATGCCCGGCAGACCAGCCATGTTCACAGTCACCGTGAAGATATCATTGAGATACATCTCGATCGGATCGGCGCCGGTTTTCTCGCCGATGCCGAAAGCGGCGGATGGCGTCGCAGGGGTCAGGATAGCGTCGATACCCGCCGCATAGCAATCCTCGAAATCCTTCTTGATCAGGGTGCGAACTTTTTGCGCGCGCAGGTAGTAGGCGTCGTAGTAGCCTGCGGACAAAACATAGGTGCCGATCATGATGCGACGGCGGACTTCCGCGCCAAAGCCTTTCGCACGCGTATTCTCATACATCTCGGCGATGTTGCGGCCCTCGACGCGTGCGCCGTAACGGACGCCATCGTAGCGCGCGAGGTTGGATGACGCCTCCGCCGGCGCGACGATGTAATAAGCGGGCAGCGCGTATTTCGTGTGCGGCAGCGACACCTCGACCAGCTCGGCGCCCGCGGCTTTCAGCCACGCGGCACCCTGCGTCCACAGCTTCTCGATTTCCGCAGGCATGCCGTCGAGCCGATACTCTTTCGGGATTCCGATCTTCATCCCCTTCACGGATTTGCCGATCGCGGCCTCGAAGTCCGGCACCTGACGGTCGACCGAGGTGGTATCCTTCGGGTCGTGGCCGGCCATCGAGCGCATCAGGATCGCGGCGTCGCGAACGGTACGCGCGATCGGACCGGCCTGATCGAGCGATGACGCAAATGCGACGATCCCCCAGCGCGAGCAGCGGCCGTAGGTCGGTTTGATGCCGACAGTGCCGGTGAAGGCGGCAGGTTGGCGGATCGAGCCACCGGTGTCAGTGGCGGTCGCGCCGAGGCACAGTCCGGCCGCCACCGCCGAGGCCGACCCGCCCGATGAACCGCCGGGGACCAGCTTCGCGTCCGAGCCCTGGCGCCGCCACGGATTGACCACCGGTCCGAAGCACGAGGTCTCGTTCGACGAGCCCATCGCGAATTCGTCGTTGTTGAGCTTGCCCAGCATCACGGCGCCGTCGCGCCAGAGCTGCGACGTCACGGTGGATTCATAAGGCGGCTTGAAATCACCGAGAATATGCGAACACGCCGTGGTCCGCGCGCCTTCCGTCGCGAACAGATCCTTGATCCCCAGGGGAAGGCCGTTGAGCGGCCCGCCGTCGCCTTTTCCAATCCGTGCGTCGGCCTCGCGCGCCATCGCACGCGCCCGCTCCGGCGTCTCCAGCACATAGGCATTGAGCGCCCGCGCGCGCTCCATCGCCGCGAGATGCGCGTCGGTCAGTTCAAGTGACGTGAACGATTTGTTCGCAAGACCGTCGCGGCCCTCGGCGAGCGTGAGCGAAGTCAGATCCGTCATTTATTTACCGGGCTGCAGAAAAACGGCGACAGCGTCCTGTCATTCCTCGGATCATCGGCCCGCGCCTTGTCGGCCGCCTGAAGCTCGTCGAGAACGGCATTCATCGCCCGGTCGGGATCGACGGTCTCGCCTTGGCGCTCCATCGCGTCGAGGTAATCCATATAGGCCTGATAGGCCTTTTCATTATCGCAGAGCAGACACATGGAGCTCAAAACCTGTTATTCGACGACCTTCGGCACCAGAAAGAAATGGTCGTCCGTCACCGGCGCGTTGGCGACGATCTTGTCGGCGATCTCGCCGTCATTGACCACGTCGGCTCGCTTTTTCATCTCCATCGGCATCACCGATGTCATCGGTTCGACGCCATCGACATTGACTTCCTGCAACTGTTCGACGAACGCGAGGATCGCATTCAGTTCGCCCTGAAGCGCGGGAACTTCGGCATCATCAACCGCGATCCGCGCAAGATGCGCGATACGGCGGACGGTGGCGGCATCGACAGACATATATATGTGGCCTCGCAGGCGCTTGTGACCTTGTGAGGTTTGTAACCTTACAAGCCGTACGCCCTATAGCAGACCCGGCTTTCGCGCCGCAACCATGGCCTCCGGCAGGGTCTACGGCGTCATTCCGGGGCGCGCCGAAGGCGCGAGCCTCAGATGTGCAATTGCACATCGGGGAATCCATAACCACTGCAGGGATTATGGATTCCGGACAGCCGCTGGCGCGGCTTCCGGAATGACGATCTGAGCTCGTCAGCAGATCCGACCAGATCAATGCCTACAGCGCGCTCAGCCGCTTCAACGCATCCCCAGCCAGCGCGCGGGTGAGGTCCGCCGCCGGCATCTCGCGGCCAAGCCGGACCGCCTGCCCGGCCCATAGATTGGCGAAATCGACCTTGCCCTGTTTCTCGGCGGCCGCTTTGAGCGGTGCGAAGGCCGTCGCCGCGTGCGGAAATGCCGGCGCATCCGGCGAGACCGGCCCCATTTCGCGCATCGCCCGGTTGGCAATGCCGCGCGCCGGGCGTCCGGTCATCACATTGGTGATAACAGTCGACTCGTCGCCCGCGGTAGCGAGCGCGGCACGACCCAACGCCGACGCCTTCGATTCGGGACACCGCAGATAGGCAGTGCCGATCTGCACGCCGGCCGCACCAAGCGCAAACGCGGCCGCAATGCCTCGGCCATCGGCGATACCGCCCGCCGCGATGATGGGCACGCGCACCGCATCCGCCATTTGTGGCACGAGTGCGAACAAACCCGGCTGGGCGGCGATATTGTCGGTCAGGAACATGCTGCGATGGCCGCCCGCCTCCGCGCCCTGCGCGATGATCGCATCGGCGCCGTTTTCCTCGAGCCACACCGCCTCGCGCACAA
>JBDTCP010000054.1:0-5182 GCA_039923555.1 Nitrobacter sp. | reverse complement strand
GCGCTGGTCAATCTTGCGGGACTGAGCGGACCCGTGATCGTCTTCGTGATTGCAATGGCTGTGGGGATGGCCGGATACGGCCTGCTGCGCGATGCGTTGAACGGACCAAGCGATTCGTCGCAGCATGAGGCCGCAATGGTTGCGCCTGAAAGCGATGGTTGAGAGCGTCGGACACTACGCATCCGATCTGGATACCGTGCGCATCGCGCTCAACTGCTGCGCGCATTTAACGACATCGCGACAAATCGCTCCGCAGGTTCAGAAGCGAAGCCAGGGGATATTAAGAATCCGGTAACCATTTCGCCCCAGGCTTTTCATGGGGAAAAAAATTGGGGGTCTCAATCCAGCCTGCTTCGTTTGAAAGAAGCAGGTTTCGGGAGGGACTGATGACCCAAAATCTGCAAACCGGAAGTGGGCAAAGCCCGCAGCCGGATCAAACCGCACTCACGCCGAGCGCGGCGATTCCGGTGTTGATCGTTTCACGGTCACCGAAGTCGAACGGGAACTCGTGCTGCAAACGCTGGCGCGTTGCGACGGCAACCGCACCCGCGCGGCCAGGTTGCTTGGGGTATCGGTACGTACGCTGCGCAACAAGATACGTCAGTATGCGGCCGACGGTCTCGACGTGCCCGAGCCTGGTTGACTCTGCGACTGCGCGTGGCCCTATCCTGTCGAGCATCTACCGGCGCGGACATTCCCGGTAGCCGAACTTGTCGATGATGTCGGCGCCGGAGATGGTGTGGAACGCCAGCGTGTCCATGTAGTGATGGTCGGTCACATACTGGCGCAGTTTCGGGTTGTAAGCGCTCAGCATTCGCTGGGTCGACGACGCGTTGATACGGC
Source organism: Nitrobacter sp. (assembly GCA_039923555.1). GTDB lineage: Bacteria > Pseudomonadota > Alphaproteobacteria > Rhizobiales > Xanthobacteraceae > Nitrobacter. The sequence goes on along the minus strand of JBDTCP010000054.1, from coordinate 4,339 downwards.
GCTGGCGATCATGACCCGAATGAAACAGAAGCCGCGCGTTGCGCTCGACGCAGACGTTACGCAGGCCGAGGAACAGCGTGCAGTTCGACTGGCAGTGCCCCTTGATGCGGAACAACTCGCCGCTGGCATTGGCGCGATCGATCTCCGGCTGGAAATCCTTGATCCAGCCCCCCATGCCGAACCGTTCCGAGGTCGCGGCATAACCGGCGGATGACGTTGCCAGACACAGCGCACCAACCAGACAGAGCGCGCCAACGAGATAGGTCAGGAATTTCATCTTGCACCCTCCGTGATTGACGGCAACACGCCGGAGTTGTCAGCCGAACCGCGCGCGGCTGCGTTCGCGGGCCTTTTCCGCTTCCACTGTGCGATCGCGCACCGGCGCCTGCCTGTGCAGCGACGCCAGCAGATGATGCGCGACATGCGCGACGTCATGGACGGCACGATCGAACGCAACCTTATTGGCCGCCGACGGCTTGTTGAAGCCTGAGAGCTTGCGTACGAATTGCAGGGCCGAGGCGTGGATCTCGTCGTCCGTCGCAGGCGGCTCGAAATTGAACAGCGTCTTGATATTCCGGCACATGAACTTTCTCCGGCTAATCTCCTCATGAGCTCGGATTATATCGCGCCGCAGTCGCCGCCGCCACCAGCGTCGCCGCTGCAGAAGCGAACGATGTGAAACCGGACGGGTGCTGGATCGTAGCTCGGGCCATGGCCGGGACAGACCGGGGACAGGTAGAGCAGCATGATTTCACCGTCGCGGACCGAAACCTCTCCAAGGCACCGCGCGGTGATGCGCTGGATCCTCGCTGCGTTCTTTACCGCCGGCGGTATTGCGCATTTGATGGCGCCCGACGCCCTGCTCTCGATCACGCCGTCCTGGGTGCCGTTTGCGCCGCAGGTCATTGCCGTGACGGGGCTGTGCGAGATCGCGGGGTCCGTCGCGCTCGTCACAGGATACTTCCGTTACGCGGCCGGCATCGCGCTGGCGATCTATGCGCTGTGCGTGTGGCCTGCGAATTTCAAGCACGCCATCGACGGTATCGCGGTTCCACACATCGCCAATAGCTGGCTCTATCACGGCCCGCGCCTCGCTTTTCAGCCGATCATTATGTGGTGGGCGCTGTATTGCGCCGAGGTCATCGACTGGCCCTGGCGGCGCAGCCGCGCCCGCTAGGCCGCGCGCTACAGGCGCAGCTTACGTCGCACACAAGGCGCAAAAAAAGTCAGTGCGGCCGCATCCATCGCTCTTGCGCGTTTCCCGCCCAGGTTGCAGACTAAGCACGGGTCTGGGGAGATGTGTCGTGCGTGCGCTGGCGTGTGTGTTGGTGATGCTGGTGCTGGGCGCGTGCAGCAACCGCGATCCCTATGTGACGGCAGCTGGCGAAACCACATCAGGCAACTGGAAGATCGCACGCCAGCTCGACAAAGTCACGCAAGCCGAACTGCCAAGTGCAAGCGTCCGCGCCATGGCGTCGAACACCTACGCGGCCAATGCCAGCGGATCGCTGCTGCAGATCACATGTTTCGACAAGCAGCCGATCGTACGTTTTGCATTTGAATTCAAAATCGGCTCCGACAAAAACACCATTCTCGGCTACCGCTTCGACGACAAACCCGGCCACGACAGCGTGGCGTCGCGCGTGTTGACTGGCGAGACCGCGATTCTGATCGACAATCCGGCGGCGGTCGCGGAATTCGTCAATGAAATGACCGGATCGCAAAAGCTCTATCTTCGCATCCGTTCGCTGACCTTGGGACGCACGACCGCCGAATATCCGCTCGAGGGGTCGGCCACGGCGGTTCAGGCGGCATTCGCCGGATGCCCGGTGATGCTCGCGCAGACCAAGAAACACACCTCTTAATTCGCGCGGACGAAAAGCCGGTTCCGTTGCGCCGTCCGCTTGCCGTCGCGGTCGCCCCCTCCTATGAACACCTGACGTTCCATTACCACGCGCGCGGCCGGACAAGCGCGACCTGCCCGCGATCACAGGCGCCTTTATATGACATCGATACCAACAGCTCCGACAGCGGAACGTCGTCCACATACCTCTACGCACCACGGCGTCGCCCTGACGGACGACTACGCCTGGCTGAAGGACGCGAACTGGCAGCAGGTGCTCCGTGAGCCGTCACTGCTGGCAGCGGACATCCGCGCGCATCTCGAGGCCGAGAACGCCTATTCGAATGCCTTGCTCGCAGCAACAGAACCGCTGCAAAAACAGCTCGTGGCCGAGATGCGCGGCCGCATCAAGGAGGACGATTCCACCGTCCCCTCGCCCGACGGTCCCTTTGCCTATTTCACGAAATACCGCGAGGGCGGCCAGCATCGCATGATCGGACGGCAGCCGCGCGACGGTGGCGACGCCCGCTTTCTCGTTGATGGCGATGAACTCGCCGAAGGCAAGAAATTCTTCCAGCTCGGCGGCGCGCGTCATTCGCCGGATCATCGCCTCGAGGCGTGGAGCGCTGACGATCGCGGCTCAGAATATTTTGCGATCCGGATTCGCGACTGGGACAGCGGCGCGGACCTTGACGATGTCATCGATGAGACCGACGGCGGCGTGGTGTGGACCGCGGACTCATGCGCGTTCTACTACGTCAAACTCGACGACAACCACCGCCCGATGCAGGTCTATCGCCACCGACTGGGCGCACCACAGTCCGAGGACGTGCTGGTGTATCAGGAACATGACGCCGGCTGGTTCACGCATATTCATGAGAGCGCCAGCGGCCGCTTCTGCGTGGTTGCCGGCGGCGATCATGAAACATCCGAGCAGCGGCTGATCGATCTCGGCGAGGCCGAAGCGACACCGCACCTGATCGCAGCCCGCGAGGACGGCGTGCAGTATTCCGTTGCCGATCGCGGCGACGAGCTGTTCATTCTCACCGACGCTGACGGCGCCATCGACTTCAAAGTTATGACTGCGCCGCTGGCGGCCCCTGAACGGGCGAACTGGCGCGACCTGATCCCGTATCGTCCCGGCACCTATGTGCTCGATCTCGAACTTTATTCCGGCCACATGGTGCGGCTCGAGCGCGCCAATGCGTTACCGTCGATTATCATTCGCGATCTCGCGACGGGGAATGAGCACGCGATCGCATTTGATGAAGCCGCCTATTCGCTCGACACCCGTGGCGGCTACGAATTCGACACCACGACGCTGCGCTTCAGCTATTCGTCGATGACGACACCGGCCGAGGTGTTCGATTACGACATGGCGAGCCGCTCGCGAACCTTGCGCAAACGCCAGGAGATACCGTCAGGACATGATCCCGCTGATTATGTCACCACCCGTATCACGGCGAAGGCCGCCGACGGCGCCGAGGTGCCGGTCTCGATCGTGCATCGCAAGGACCTTGTGCGGGACGGCCGCGCGCCGCTGCTGCTCTACGGCTATGGCTCCTACGGTCACGCGATGCCGGCGTCGTTCTCGACCAACCGGCTGTCGCTGGTCGATCGCGGCTTCGTTTACGCCATCGCGCATATCCGCGGCGGCGCGGATAAAGGCTGGGGCTGGTATCTCGACGGCAAGCGCGAGAAGAAAACAAACAGCTTCGACGATTTCGCCGCCTGTGGTCGCGCGCTGATCGCGGCGAACTATACGTCTGCGAAGAGCATTATCGGCCACGGCGGCAGCGCGGGGGGCATGCTGATGGGCGCGGTCGCCAACGGCGCCGGCGAACTGTTCGCCGGCATCGTTGCGGAGGTGCCGTTCGTCGACGTGCTCAACACCATGCTCGACGATACGCTTCCCCTGACGCCGCCGGAATGGCCGGAGTGGGGCAACCCGATCACGAGCGAGAAAGATTTCCGCACCATCCTGTCCTACTCGCCTTACGAGAACGTCGCAGCACAGGACTACCCGGCGATCCTTGCCATGGGCGGGCTCACCGACCCGCGCGTCACCTATTGGGAGCCGGCCAAATGGATCGCGCGAATGCGCGCCACCATGACGTCGGGCGGCCCCGTGCAGCTGCGGACCAACATGGGCGCGGGACACGGCGGCGCATCCGGCCGCTTCGACCGGCTCGACGAGGTCGCGCTCGCCTATGCGTTTGCGCTGTGGGCGGTGAAGAGCGACCAGGCCGCCTGAGCTCTGGCACAAAAAAGCCGGCGCGCAGAGGCACCGGCTTTCAGGGGACGGAATTTCGCGGTCAGTCGTGATCCATTTCGCCGAGATACTTCTGCGAGTACAACTCGACGCCGATCTTCTTGACGACATCGATCTGGGTTTCGAGGAAGTCGATATGACTTTCCTCGTCCTTCATCAGGCTCTCGAAGATGTCGCGGGTGACGTAGTCCTTGGCCGCGTGGCAATGGGTCGCCGCCTTCTCG
>JBDTCP010000053.1:0-3937 GCA_039923555.1 Nitrobacter sp. | reverse complement strand
GAAGACGATCGCGAATCCGCGGACTATCTCGTGAAGGCGTTTCGCGAGGTCGGTCACGTTGCCGAGCTTGCAAGCGATGGCGAGGAGGGGCTGTCACTCGCGGACGGTGGCGACTACGACGTGTTGGTCATCGACCGGATGCTGCCAAAACGCGACGGGCTTTCTGTGATAGGCTCGCTCCGCGACAAGGGCAACCGGACGCCAGCGCTCATTCTCTCCGCGCTCGGCCAGGTAGACGATCGCATCAAGGGATTGCGGGCGGGGGGTGACGACTATTTGCCGAAGCCCTACGCGTTTGCCGAATTGCTGGCGCGGGTCGAAGTGTTGTCGCGTCGCCATGGCGGTCCGGCCGAGGATACCGTCTACCGTGTTGGCGACCTCGAACTCGACCGGCTGTCGCATCGCGTCGCGCGGGGCGCGGATGAATTGACGCTTCAGCCGCGTGAATTTCGCCTGCTCGAATATCTCATGAAGCATGCGGGACAGGTCGTGACCCGAACCATGCTGCTTGAGAACGTCTGGGATTATCACTTCGATCCGCAGACCAACGTCATCGACGTGCATATTTCTCGGCTGCGCTCCAAGATCGACAAGGGTTTCGAGCGGCCTCTGCTGCATACCATCCGAGGCGCTGGATACATGATCCGTGACGGCATTCGGTAAACTTTTCCGCACCACGGCGTTCCGGCTGACGCTGGTCTATCTGTTGCTGTTCGCGCTGTTTGCGGCTTCTCTCCTCGGATATTTTGCCTGGAATACCCGCCGCCTCATCACCGATCAGATCGCAGCGACAGTGGGCGAGGAAATCGGCCTGCTCTCGGATGTCTTCAATCGCCGCGGCTTGCGCGGTCTTGTCTTCGCCATCGAAAATCGTGCGCTGCGGCCCGGCTCCAATCTTTATCTGGTGACGACGCCGGCCGGATTGGCGGTCGCGGGCAATGTCGCGTCGCTTCAACCCGGCGTAATGGCGACCAGCGACTGGACCGAAACCGCTTATCGCCGGCTTGACGAGCAGGACAAGGCCGATCACCGCGCGCTGGTGCGCGTGACGGAGTTGTCTAACGGTTTCCGGTTGCTGATCGGCCGCGATCTCGAGGAACGCCATCGCATCTTCAGTGTCGTCGCTTCCGCCGCGCAGTGGTCGGTGCTGATCGTTGTGATCCTCGGTCTCGGCGGCGGCATCTTCGTGGCGCGCCGCGTGCTGCGCCGGATCGACGCGATGACGGGAACCACGCAGCGCATCATGGCCGGCGACTTGAGCGGCCGGCTTCCGGTCGGTCGCAGCGGCGACGAACTCGACCGGCTCGCCGGCAACCTCAATGCGATGCTTGAACGCATCGAGGCATTGATGAACGGGCTGAAGGAAGTCTCCGAAAACATCGCTCATGATCTGAAGACGCCGCTGACGCGGCTGCGCAATCGCGCCGAGGAAGCGCTCGCCAAATCCGGCAACGAAAGCGAATATCGCGCCGCGCTGGAGCGGACCATCGAGGAGTCCGACGGCCTTATCCGCACTTTCAACGCGCTTTTGATGATCGCGCGGGCGGAATCGGGACAGGCGCGCGACAACATGGTGGATTTCGACGCAGCGGACGTCGCGCAGGGCATTCACGAATTCTACGAGCCGCTGGCCGAAGACAACGGGCTGACGCTCAGCGTTAAGACGGGGGCCGCGCCGCTGCATGGCAATCGCGAACTTATTAGTCAGGCGCTCGCCAACCTCGTCGAAAACGCCATCAAGTATGGGCAGCCGAAGCCGGCCGTGCAACCGCTCGGTGCGGATGTGGCCGCGGCCGACAGCACGATCCTGATTGAAGCTAGCCGCGACGGCGACCGCGTCATCCTCGGCGTGACCGATCACGGCTGCGGGATTCCCGAAGGCGACCGCAAGCACGCCGTCGAGCGGTTCGTGCGGCTTGAGGCCAGCCGGACTTTGCCGGGATCCGGGCTTGGATTGAGCCTCGCGTCGGCGGTGGCCACGCTGCATGGCGGCGACCTTACGCTCGACGATGCGCATCCAGGCCTGCGGGCGGCGCTGTCGATCCCCGCGCGGAGCGGCGAGGGACTTGCGGCGCCAGCGCCGGACGTGCAACAGATCGGTGCATGATTTCATCCGCGAAGGGCGACGCGGACCGGGCCTGTCTGGCGGCACGTCTCGCGGACGGACCAAAGGTGTTCGCGCCCGCTGAATCCGAACGCCGTCTTCTGGATTGGCTGTCCGGCCTGACGCCGGAGCAATCCAGCGCGATCGGGACTCTCACCAGTGCATTTCCGCTTGTTCGAGTCATCCTGCTCGGCGTCGCGGAGTCGTCCCCTTATCTTTTCGAGCTTATGCGCGCTGATCCGGACCGGATGCTGCGCCTGTTTCACGGCGAGCCTGAAGGCGAGCTCGCGCGGCTGATCGTTGCGGTGTCGGAAGCAGCAAAGGCCGGTGATGAAGCCGAGGCCATGCGCCGACTTCGCGCCGTCAAGGCGGAAGCTGCGCTGCTGATCGCGTTGTGCGACATCGGCGGGGTGTGGGCGGTGATGCAGATCACGGCGGGATTGACCGGCCTCGCCGTTGCCTCGGTCGAGAGCGCGTTACGGTTCTTCCTGCGGCAGGAGACGGAGCGTGGCCGCTTGCAACCTCCTGACATCGACCGGCCTGAGGATGACAGCGGCCTCATAGTGCTCGCAATGGGCAAGATGGGTGCTGGCGAACTGAACTATTCCAGCGACATCGATCTGATCGTGTTCTTCGATCTCGCGGCGCCGACGCTGGCGCCCGGCATCGAGCCGCAGCCGTTCTTCGTGCGTGTCACGCAGGGGCTTGCGCGCATGCTCCAACAACGGACCGGCGACGGCTACGTCTTCCGGGTCGATCTGCGGTTGCGGCCGGATCCGGCGTCGACGCAGGTCGCAGTCTCGACCGCTGCTGCGCTCGACTATTATGAGCGGGAAGGGCGGACCTGGGAGCGCGCCGCCATGATCAAGGCACGGCCTTGCGCCGGCGATCAGAAGGCGGGCGAGACCATGATTGCGGAGATTTCGCCCTTCGTCTGGAGAAAGCATCTGGATTTTGCCGCCCTTGCCGATGTCCACGACATGAAGCGGCAGATGCAGACCTATCGCGGACAAAGCGAGGTCTCGGTCGAAGGCCACAACGTCAAGGTCGGGCGCGGCGGCATCCGCGAGATCGAGTTCTTCGCACAGACCCAGCAGTTGATTGCGGGCGGACGGCATCCAGAATTGCGGGTGCGCCCGACGCTGGAGGCGCTGAATATTCTGGCCTCGAGCAATTGGATCACGCATCAGGCACGGGATGAACTGACCGCCGCATATCTGTTTTTGCGAAAGGTCGAACATCGTATCCAGATGATGGCCGACGAGCAGACCCACGTTCTGCCTGCCGATGCCGAGGCGATGGAACGGTTCGCACGCTTCCTCGGGTTTGACGATCGGGCGAGTTTTGCAACTGAATTGCTGACGCATCTGGATTGCGTGCAGGGACACTATAGCCGGCTGTTCGAGGGCGACCCCGCCGGCACCGCCAATCTGCCGGCGATGGATTATGCTGCCGGACCCGATAACCTTCGGCTTCTCGATCATCTGGTGAAGCTCGGTTTCAAGCAGCCCAAAATGGTCGCAGCTACGATCCAGCAATGGATGGCCGGCGGATATCGCGCCCTCAAGGTCGAGGCGACACGCGCTGCATTCGAGGCGTTCGTGCCAGCGCTGATCGACGGTCTGGCGCGTGCCGAGGAGCCGGATAGCGCAGTGACGGCGTTCGATCGCTTTCTGCAGGCGCTGCAGCGCGGCGGCCGGCTGATTTCGCTGCTCAGCCAGAACAGGGATCTCGTCGCGCTGGTCGCGCTCGTGCTCGGCGCAGCGCCCCGGCTCGGCGACATGCTGGCACGCCGCCCGCAGATCATGGACGGGCTGATCGATCCGCGCTTCT
>JBDTCP010000052.1:0-6467 GCA_039923555.1 Nitrobacter sp. | reverse complement strand
CAGAACCGCAATCTCCTGCTTGGTGCGGTTGATGGCGTCGTAGATCAGATCGAGTTCGGTCTTGAGCTTTTCGCACTGTTCGATCTGTGCGCGGTAGGTCTGGAGCAATGCTTGCGCATCGGCGACTTCGCGGTTGGTGGACTCGATGTCGGCTGCGATCGCCCCGGCTGAACCATTGCGGTGCGGGGCTCCCATCTGTGCGCGGATCGCCCGAAGCTCTGCCATGATCTCGTGATGTACCGGCACTGGCGCGGCGTCGTCATCGATTGCGATGATCGGCATGCCGCCGTTATGGATTTCTTCGATGCGAAAGCGCTTGCGATGAATAGGCATCAGACTTCCCAGCTTTTACTCAATTCAAGACGTTATATCATGGGTTTTATACCGGCTTGCTTTAACGCCAGGTTTACACGAGGAACCCGCGCGTCAATCCGCCGCGAATACACCAGCGATTAACCATCGCCGGTGCTGTTCATCGAAAATAAACGCTACTGGAAAGAACGGCATCGTGTTGTTGGCGTGGTGAATCGAAACGCCGGTCTTGTTTACCAAACCGATGCGATTTTGATTTTAATTCGCTTGTGTGCAGACGCGCTATCGGGCGCGCCCACGGCGAAACAGTGCAGAGTACGTCGATGTTCAGAAACATATCCCTCGCGCTCCTCGCGGGCGTGTCGTTGGCTGGTTTTGGAATTCAGCAGGTCTTTGCGACAGAACCGCAAGCCAGGTTCTTCACCGAGCCGACCGTCATTTACGCCGATCAGCCCGTGGCGCCACCCGCGGAGCACCGTCTTGCGTCTGTCGAGCGGTCGAACATGGGCGGTGGATTCATCGAGTTTCTGTTCGGCGACGACCAGCAGCAGGGATCGCGCTACCAGCAGCAACCTTACGATCAGCGCCCGCTCTATGCTCCGCCGCAACAGGTGATGCCGCAACAGATGATGCCGGAGCAGGACGCCAGCGAGGCTGCGCATCCTGCACTCGATCCGAAGTTCGAGAAGCAGCTCGTCGATTATCACGGCAAGGAAACGCCCGGTACCGTCGTCATCGATACCTCGAGCAAGTTCCTCTATCTCGTGCAGGGCGAGGGCAAGGCGCTGCGCTACGGCGTCGGCGTCGGCAAGCCGGGCTTTCTGTGGGCCGGCGTCAAGACGATCTCGGCCAAGAAGGAATGGCCGGATTGGACGCCGCCAAAGGAGATGCTGCAACGGCGTCCCGATCTACCGCGCCACATGGAAGGCGGGCCGCAGAATCCGCTCGGCGCCCGCGCCATGTATCTCGGCTCATCGCTCTACCGCATCCACGGCTCCAACGAGCCATGGACGATCGGCACCAACGTGTCGTCCGGCTGCATCCGGATGCGCAACCAGGACGTGATCGATCTTTATGGCCGGGTTCACGTCGGCGCCAGGGTGGTCGTGATCTGACGCAGGATATCGTCCCGAAACAGAAACGGCGAGGTCAGCCGTTATCGCTGCCGCCGTCGTCGAAGTCGTCGGAGTCCATATCCATCTCGTCGTCGTCATCATCCTGGTCTTGATCCTGGTCCTGATCAGCATCCGCCTGGGCCTGATCGAATGGAGTGGTTTGCGCCGCGTTGCTGTGCTGCGACCCGATATCATTGACGCCTGCGTCGCGCGCGAGACTGCTGCCGGACTGATCGCCGCCCCACGGGCTGCGCGCGCCGCCGAGGCCGCCGGAATCGCCGAAGCTGCTGGCATGGGCTCCGCCGCCCATCATGGAGCGGATGCTGCTCAACAGCAGGCCGCCACCCACGGCGCCCGCAGCGGCGGCTGCCGCCGTGCCGAGGAATGAACCGCCGCCGCCTGCTTGCGGCTGCGGCGCGCCATAGGGCTGGCCGGCAGGTCCTTGATCGTTGCGGCCTTGATCGTAGCGTCCGGGCTGTTCGGTCTGCTGCAAAACCTGTCCGGTATTCCAGGTCGGCCGGCTCGATGACGGCGTCGGGGGAGGCTGAACGTTCGGGACCGAGCCTCGCTGCGGGGACTTGCCGAATATGCTGTCGCGCATCTGATCGAGGAATCCGCCCGAAGCAACCTGATCGTCGGCTCCGCCGCCCTCCAGTTGCTGGATTCGGTCGTGGGCGCGTTTCAGGGCCTCATCCTGCACCAGAACCGTCTGGACCAGCGTGTAGAGCGCGTTGGGCGCGCGCCGCAGGCCATCGGCGATTGCGGCGGCCGCGTCGGGATCGCGCGGCGTGTTCTCGACGCCGGCGAGGCGGGTGAAGAGGTCGTCAACCAACTGGCGTTCTTGCGGCGTCATGGCGCTCTCCCAATAAGATGGCGGATGGGATGTAGGCGCGCTTTGTGTCGCCAGTAGTGCTGCGGCGAATTAAATTTCCGTATGCGGCAAAACGGCAGGCTCAATTTTGGGCGAGTCAGCCCAATGTCACCCGATTCGCCGCCAGCATGTCCCGAAAGCCATCCCCGGCGAGGAATGCGTATTCCCGCTCGCGCTGGTCGGTGAGGGGATCAAGCGCGACCAGGGTGTCGTCGACAAAGCCGGGATGGCACATGATCAGGCCGCCGTCCGGAGAACCGTCGAGAAAGGTTTGCATCAACGCCGCGAAGTCGGATCGTGTGAAATCATAGGCGCCGGCGAACCCCGGGTTGAACGCGATGCCCGCGCGGGCGGCGCGGCGGCGAAATCCGGCGCTCAGAATATCCAGTAGCAGCGCCTTCGGCGTGCCGAACCGCTGCGCCGACGGTTGGCGGCGGCCGCACTGGCGCACCCACGCGCCGGGCGCCGCGTTCTTGACCGCTGACAGGAAGGCATCGCGCACCTGCGGAAAGATCTGCACGTGCTGGTGACCATCGACATAATCGGGCGCGCGGCCGAACCGTTCCGCAAACGCTGCAATCTGCGCCTTCACCTCGTCGTGGATCATCTCGACATCGAGCCGGCGCAATAGGCTCGCGCGCAGCATCTTCGCCAGCGGCATGAACAGGCCGCCCTCGAGCGGCCGGTAGTGCAGGGTGAGCGGATGAAACGGCGCGGTCAGCGTGGCGTGCAGGCCGATGACGCAACGCGGATTGCGCGCGACGGCGGCCTTCAGCGCCTCGACCTCATCGCGTCCGGCGGCGGGGCCGACCACCATCACCGATGTTGCATTGATGCGCTCCCGCTCGATCAGACCACGGATCGCCCGGTTGACGCCGGGGCTGAGGCCGTAATCGTCCGCGCACAGCCGAATCCGGCGTTGCGGTTCATCGCCGCTCATTCGGCGGCTGTCCGGTGCGGGTCGCTGGCAGTTGGCTCGCGCTCGGCCTGTTTCATGCTTTGCTCGGCGATGAAGTAGATCGGTCGCGCCTTCAGCTCGGAGAGGATCTTGCCGATGTATTCGCCAACAATGCCGATCATCAGAAGCTGAACGCCGCCGATCGTCATCAGGCCGACCACCAGCGACGGATAGCCCGGAACGCTCTCGCCCCTGACCCACGTCTCCCAGAGAATGGACAAGCCGAACAGGAAGGCCGCGAACGCAAGCAGCAACCCGAGCAGGCTGGCCAGCCGCAGCGGTGCCACTGAGAATGACGTCAGCCCCTCGATCGATAGACCGACCAGCCGCGTGGCATTGAACGTGGTCATCCCGTAGGCGCGGGGTTCGGGCTCGTAGTCGACGCGGATCTGGCGGAAGCCGATCCAACTCGCCAGGCCCTTGAAGAAGCGGTTGCGCTCGGGCAACTGGCGCAATGCGGCGGCGGCACGCGGCGACAACAGGCGGAAGTCGCCGGCGTCTTCGGGAATCCGCTGACGCGCGCCCCAGTTGATCATCGCGTAGAAGCCATGCACGGCGATCCGCCGCAGCACCGACTCGTTCGCCCGGTGCGCCTTCGCCGTGTAGATGACGTCGTAGCCGCCGTTGATCCAGTGATCCACCAGCCGCTCCACGAGGTCGGGGGAATGCTGGCCGTCGCCATCCATGAACAGCAGCGCGCCGCGCCGCGCGTGATCCAGGCCGGCCATCAGAGCGGCTTCCTTGCCGAAGTTGCGCGACAGCGACAGCACCTGCACGTCCAGCGCGGTGGCAGGAAGCGCGTGCGCGAGGCTCAGCGTGTTGTCGGTGCTGCCGTCGTCGACGTAGACGACCTCGCAGGCGAGGCCGAAGCGCTGCCTCAGGTTCGCCGCAAGCGTGCCGAGGCGTTCGTGCAATTGCTGGAGCCCGGCGGCTTCATTGTAAACGGGAACCACGATCGACAGCCCTTGCGCCGCGGCAGATGCTGCAGCGGCAGGCGGACCAGGAAGCGAAGGTGATGGCGTCATGGTCGGTTCCGGCGTCGTCAATTCGATCTGGTTCATATGGTAGTGAGTGCGGCCGCACGCTTCAACGGGCGGCATGCACGGTTCGGGTGGAGTGGATTTGACATTCGCTACCCACTCGTTCGCGAATTCTGGATGCGAATGTCAAATCCAAAACTCCACCAGTAGTTATATTGCTAGTGGTCCTTTGATTCTAACATTCGCTCGGACGCGGGCTGAAACGGGATGCGAATGTTAGAATCGGACCACTAGGACCGCAGAAATGCTTCCAGCCGTGCGAATAGCGGGTTCTCACGATCGAACACATAGTCCAGCGACGCAATCGACACGGTTTCCGCGCCGTGTCGACGCAGAAAACTTCCGAGTGCATAAAGCTGGTCCGGCGGGCAGTGCAGCGTGACCATTCCGGAGGAGGTCGGTCCGCCGAACGGTGAAACCACGCCGAATCGATCATGAATCTCCGCGAGCAGCGCCGCATCGCAACCAACGAAGCGGGTGCGCACCTCGCGGTATTGGCTGGCGCGGGCCCGCGCCGCGATGTGGTCGAGAATGATCCGCGCGGTCTCGCGCGCGTCGTTCGACCAGTCGGCCTCGCGCGAGGCGACCAGATTGGCCTGGCTGCGCAGGATGACGCCGTCGTCGAGTACCTTGAGGCCATTGGCGGCGAGCGTCGCACCGGTCGTCGTGATATCGACGATCATCTCGGCGGTGCCGACCGCCGGGGCACCTTCGGTAGCACCCGCGCTCTCGACGATGCGGTAATCGACCACGCCATGCGACGCGAAGAAGGTGCGCGTCAGGTTGATGTATTTGGTCGCGACCCGCATCCGCCGGTTATGCTGCGCGCGAAATCCGGTGGTGACGTCGTCGAGATCGGCCATGGTACGCACGTCGATCCAGGACTGCGGCACGGCGACCACCACATTGGCACTACCGAAACCGAGGCCGTCGATCAGCGCCACTCGCTTGTCGGCGTCGACGATGCTTTCGCGGATCAGGTCTTCGCCAGTGACGCCGAGATGCACCATGCCGCGCGCGAGTTGCGAGGCGATCTCGCTCGCCGAGAGATAGGCGATCTCGACATTGTCGATCTCGGCGATGGTGCCGCGATAATCGCGGACGCCGCGCGGTTTCGCCAGCGTCAGTCCGGCTCGGGCGAAAAAGGCCTCGGCGTTTTCCTGCAGCCGGCCCTTCGATGGAACGGCCAGAACGAAAGCTGTGCTCATGGCGCGCTCCCGGCAATCCGGCTCGCGGAGTCGATCCAGATCGAGAAACCAACCGCCGGAATGGGCATGCTTGAACCCAATTGCGTCATCAGACCGTCGTAGCGCCCGCCCGCGACCAGTGGCTCGTCGCCGTTGCCCTTGCGGTGCAACTCGAATTCAAAGCCGGTGTAGTAGTCGACGCCGCGGCCGAACGACGTCGCAAACCCGATGCTGCCGGTCGTGATCCCGCGCGCCGTCATGAATCCAATACGGCTTTCGAACTGATCGATTGCGGCGTGGATATCGAGCTTGGCATCGGAGGCCAGCGCGCGCAATTGGCCGAGCGCATTGTCGGGGTCGCCCGATATCGCGAGAAATCGCTTGATGATTGTCAGGGCATCGCGCGGCAACGCGCCGCCTTTGAGCGTGGATTGTTCAAGGAAGCGGTCGGCGATCTCGGCGACGGTGCGACCGCCGACATTGGTCGCGCCCGCGATCGACATCATGTCGGTCACCAGCGCAAGCGCGGCCTTGCGATCTGAACCTGCGAGCGCCGCCAGCACGCCTTCGTATTCGTTGTGCCCGGGCCCGGTCGCGAGCGTCAGCTGTTCGATATCCTGCGCAAGATTGCTCTTGCGGTTGAAATCCTTGATCAGCCGCCGCCGCCAGACCGGATAAAGGCCGAGCGCATCGATCAGCGTGGTGAACAGCGCGACGTCGCCGGTGCGGATGTCCACATCGGTGATGCCGAACGCCGCGGTGGCTTCGAGACCGAGCGCGAGCATTTCGGCATCGGCTGCGGCGCGATCCTGCCGGCCGAAGGATTCGATGCCGGCCTGGAGGAATTCGCTCGACCGGCCGCTGCGATAGCGGAACACAGGCCCGAGATAGCAGTATCCGGCCGGCTGGCCGGCTTTGCTCGAGGCGAGATAGTCCCGCGCCACCGGAATGGTCAGGTCGGGACGCAGGCAAAGTTCCTCGCCA
>JBDTCP010000051.1:0-3040 GCA_039923555.1 Nitrobacter sp. | reverse complement strand
TCAAGCCTCAGGTCTGGCGGCTCGAGCACGGCGAAATCCTGCTGATGTCGGCGAGCGGCGAAACCTGGCACTTCCAGGCGGACGACAACGCGCAGTGGCGGCTTGTTCCCGACAGCGCCAATCCGCTAATTTTGGTGAGACAGTGAGAAGCGTAGTCCGGCCGTGATGCGTTGAACGTTTCATCGTCAGCTTATCACGGCCTACATCAGCCGTAGCCCCTTCAGGCTGGCATGGCCATTCTTGCCGACGATGATATGGTCATGCACGGAAATCCCAAGCGGGGCCGAGATGTCGACGATCGATTTGGTCATCTGGATGTCCGCCTGCGACGGCGTCGGATCGCCGGATGGGTGGTTGTGCACCAGGATTATCGCGGTCGCAGATAATTCGAGCGCGCGCTTGACGACCTCGCGCGGATAGACCGGCGTATGATCGACGGTGCCGACCTGCTGCAGTTCGTCCGCGATGAGCTGGTTGCGTTTATCAAGGAACAGGATGCGAAACTGCTCCTTGTCGGCGAACGCCATCGAGGCCCGGCAATAGTCGATCACCGCGGTCCATGACGACAGCATCGTCCGCTGCTTCACTTGTCCCCTGGCAACGCGGCTGGCGGTCGCCGCGATCAGCTTGAGCTCGATGATCGCCGCCTCGCCGAGCCCGCTGGTCTCGCGGAGCCGGGCGTCGGGCGCGTGAACAACCTCCGCGAACGATCCAAATCGGCCGATCAGGGATTTGGCCAGAGGTTTGACGTCGCGGCGGGGCAGCGCGCGAAACAGCACCATTTTGAGCAGTTCGTAATCGCTGAGTGCATCCGGTCCGGCATCGCGGAAGCGCTCGCGCAACCGCTCGCGATGGCCGTGATAATGCGGCGCTTCGGCAAATCCTGCGGGGTTGGCGGCGTCTGCGGGCATTGGATGCAGCGGACCGTTTCTGGGTTGCCGCAACCTTGCCGTGGCCGGCGGTATTTGCAACCCCTCAATTCAGGAATGCGAGTCACGAAAGGATGTACGATCAGGCGCGATCTCTGTCGCGCTCGAAGTTCAGCCGCCGTAGGGCGGCTTGTCCAGCTTGCGCGGCGAAAGCGTGAAGATCTCGACCCCGGTCTGAGTCACGCCGACCGAATGCTCGAACTGCGCCGACAGTGAGCGATCACGCGTCACGGCGGTCCAGCCGTCCGACAGGATCTTCACATGCGGCTTGCCGAGATTGATCATCGGCTCGATGGTGAAGAACATCCCCGGCTTGAGCGGCACGCCTTCGCCGGGCCGGCCGATATGGATGATGTTCGGCTCGTCGTGAAACATGCGGCCAAGCCCGTGGCCGCAGAAATCGCGCACCACGCTCATGCCCTGCGGTTCGACGAAACTCTGGATGGCGTGGCCGATGTCGCCGGTCGTCCCGCCGGGCTTGACCGCGGCGATGCCGCGCATCATCGCCTCATAGGTCACCTCGATGAGCCGTTCGGCCTTGCGCGCGATCGGGCCGACCGCGTACATCCGGCTGGAATCGCCATACCAGCCATCGACGATAAAGGTCACGTCGACATTGACGATATCGCCCTCTTTCAGGGCGCGATCCCCTGGCATCCCGTGACAGACCACGTGATTGATCGATGTGCAGGTCGAGTACCGATAGCCGCGATACATCAGTGTTGCCGGATAGGCGTCATGGCTGAAAGCGAATTCGCGCACGAAATCGTCGACATGCGCCGTCGGCAGGCCGGGTTTCACCAAACCGGCGAGTTCGTCGAGGCAGCGCGCCGCCAAGGCGCCGGCCTTGCGCATGCCGGCAAACCCGCTCGGGCCATGCAGTTTGATCTGGCCGGTCTTGCGCAGAGAGGTTTCGGAGGCTTCGACGTAGCTCATCGGACGATCTTGGCTAGGAAAAAAGGAATGATTCAGGCTCTAATCTAATGGATAGGGCGGTCAGCGCAAGCTGGAGCACGTATGCCGTGCTCTCAAGGCTGAACGGAAACCGGTCTTGCGAGGAGATGGCGGTTCAGTGGACGAATTTCCATGCGCAGTGCGGTCTGTATCGGGGCGTTGCCCTCATCTTCGGGAATGCTGCGTGTGCGGGTGAGAAGTGCGCGGCGACGCCGTTGGGGTGCGGCGTGTTGACGCCGTCAGCTCCAGCCCTGCGCCGAGATCGGCTTCGATCAGGTCCCATGAACGCGGATACGGCAGCTTGCGCGTTGCACCGGCAACCTGGAAAGCTAACCAACAACAACGATGCGGAGAAATGGGTTGGCGTGACGCGCCGGCGACGATAAGGATGCAAATGCAGGTATTTACCGCTTCGGACCTCTGATGGCATCTCTGGATTCGGTCAGTCTGGCGATCCTGCTCGGCGCGATTCTGGTCATGGCCGGTATTCTGTCGAGCCTGCTGGCGCTACGGTTCGGCGCCCCCTTGCTGCTGGTCTTCCTGTTCATAGGCATGCTGGCGGGTGATTCGGGACCAGGGAGCCTGCATTTCGACGATGTGCGAACCACCTATCTGGTGGGATCGGCGGCGCTGGCGTTGATTCTGTTCGATGGTGGTTTGAAAACACGGTTTCAGAGCATCCGCGCGGTCCTGGCGCCCTCGATGATGCTCGCCACTCTCGGTGTGCTGCTGACCGCGCTGGTCACAGCTCCGGTCGCGAAATATGCGCTCGACCTCAACTGGACTGAGGCGCTGCTGATCGGCGCCGTCGTCGCCTCCACCGATGCGGCTGCGGTGTTTCTACTGGTGCATGCGCAAGGGCTGCGGTTGCGTCCGCGGGTCGGTGCGACCCTGGAGGTCGAATCTGGCACTAACGATCCTTTCGCCGTGTTTCTTACGCTGATGCTGGTGGAGTTGATTTCGAGCGGGGAGAGCTCGGTCTGGCATGTCATTATCGAATTCGGTCGCGAGGCGATGCTTGGCGGCATCGTCGGCGTGATCGGCGGGCGGCTCGTGGTGACGGCGCTGAACCGGGTCGCGCTGCCCCAGGGGCTCCATGCGCCGTTCGTCACGACTGCGGCGCTCGTGATCTTCGGCGTGGCGCAGATATCTCACGC
>JBDTCP010000050.1:0-3501 GCA_039923555.1 Nitrobacter sp. | reverse complement strand
GGCCGTCCGGCCCACAGCCGTCAGCGGGTCCGGCGGTTTGCGTTCAAGGTCCAGCAGTTCACAGGACCGACGATGGCGAAGTCTCTCGAAGACACTGCCTTTTATCGTTATCACCGGCTTCTCGCCTTCAACGAGGTCGGGGGAGACCCCGCCGCGCCGGCCCTCGAAATCGACGATTTTCACCGGATGATGGTCGAGCGTGCCAGCCGCTGGCCGCACGGGCTGACGGCCACGGCCACCCACGATACCAAACGCGGCGAGGACGCGCGCACGCGGATTCTCGCCTTGACCGAATTGCCAGACGAATGGGCGAGCATGGTCGGGCGATGGAAGACGTTCAACGCGGGATTGATCTCCACAAGCAACGGCGTTCGCAGCCCGTCCGTGGCGGACGAATACATGCTGTATCAGGCACTGATCGGCGCCCTGCCCCTTGATGATATCACGCCCGCGTTCATCGCGCGGATGCAGGCCTATGCCGAGAAAGCCTGCCGGGAGGCCAAGCTGCAAACAAGCTGGCTCAACCCCGACACAAGTTACGAAGCCGGTGTGAGGCAATTTCTGGCCGGCATCCTGGACGAACAGCGGTCGCCCGAATTTCTCCAATCCCTGAAAAGCTTCGCACGCCGCACGTCGCTGATCGGTGCATTGAACTCGCTGAGCCAGATCACGCTGAAAGCGACGATTCCTGGCGTGCCGGATTTTTACCAGGGCACGGAATTGTGGGATTTCTCGCTGGTCGATCCGGATAACCGGCGGCCGGTGGATTTTGCGGCGCGCGAAGCCATTCTCGACGCAGTGACCACGGACATTGCGTCCCTCGCCGAAAGCTGGGGTGACGGCCGTCTTAAACTTGCATGGACGCATCATCTTCTGGATATGGGGAAGCGCTACGCGAAAATCTACACCGACGGAGATTTCAGGCCGCTTGCCGTGGAGGGCACGCATCGCCGCCATGTGATCGCATTTGCTCGCACGCACCGCAGCGAGGCCGTCATTATCGTTGCCTTACGGCATTTTGCGCCCCTGACGGATGGTGGCATGATCTGGCCGGCATTCGACCAGCTCGATGCCCGCGTGGACCTCGACAACCTGTCTCTCATCGCTCCGGCAGGGGCCGGACGGGAACTTGACCTCAAACGCGTGTTTAACCGGCTTCCGATGGCACTGCTGACCGCACGCATTCGTGCAAAGGTCCGCGACCGCTCTTTCCAGACGGCGGGCTAGGCGGCGGAACAAAAGCTTCACAAACGGAACAAAGGCGGTACCATCCAGGTCAAGGGCCATCTCGGCTAAGCTTCTAACTGATCGCGGACTGCATAAGGCAATCCAAACCGCTAGACTCGGGCGGGTTCGCGACTCACCACCGGCATCGGCTGAATAGATCAGGATTTCAAGGATGGTCTTTGAACTCTCTCCCAAACGATATCGTGTTCTTGAGTATGAGGCATCGACCAGGCCCGAAACAAAAGACAATGACATCGTCGCGGACATCAAGAGCGCGATGCTGTCCAAGATCGTTCTGGTGGCAGGAAAAGATGTCAAGCGTGCCAGTACCCACGACTGGTATATCGCGGCGGCGCTGACGCTGCGCGACCGCATCGTCTATCAATGGCTTCAATCCGACCGTGCCGCTCACAACCACGGCGACAAGCGCGTCTATTATCTGTCTCTTGAGTTCCTGATCGGACGCCTGCTGACCGACGCTCTGACCAACATGTCCTTGATGGCACCATTTCGTACGGCGCTCGAGGATCTCGGCATTAATTTCGGCGAGTTGCGCGATGTCGAGCCTGACGCCGCGCTCGGCAATGGCGGCCTGGGCCGGCTCGCCGCGTGTTTCATGGAAAGCATGGCGACGCTTGCGATCCCCGCACAAGGCTACGGCATCCGTTATGAACACGGGCTATTTCGCCAGATCGTCTCCAACGGGTGGCAGCAGGAGTTTCCCGAACAGTGGCTGCTCTCAGGAAATCCATGGGAATTCGAACGCAGCGATGTGGTGTTCGATATCCATTATGGCGGACATCTCGAACATATTGAGCAGGCCGGCAAGCCACCGCAGACACGCTGGATTCCCGATGAGACCGTTCAGGCGGTCGCCTACGATACGCCGATCGTCGGTTGGCGCGGACGTCACGTCAATGCGCTACGGCTCTGGTCCGCGCGCGCGGTCGATCCGATGCGCCTCGACACCTTTAACAGCGGCGATCACCTGGGCGCGATGTCCGAGATGGCGCGGGCGCAAGCGATCTCGAAATTTCTTTATCCAAGCGACGAAACGCCGGCGGGCCGCGAACTGCGCCTGCGTCAGGAGTATTTTTTCGTCTCGGCCTCCTTGCAGGACATCATTGACTGCCACCTGCGTACGGACGGCGACATCCTGTCGCTGCCGTCCCATGCGGCGATCCAGCTCAACGACACTCATCCGAGCCTGGCCGTTCCCGAACTGATGCGGCTGCTGTTGGACAAACATCACCTCGGCTGGGACGACGCCTGGGAGATCACCAACAAGACAATCTCCTACACCAATCACACGCTGTTGCCGGAGGCGCTCGAGACCTGGCCGGCCGACCTATTCGAGCGAATGCTGCCGCGCCATCTCGATATTATTTATCGGATCAATCTCGATCACCTTGCCGCGGCGGACAAACATTCCGGGGCGGACACCCGCTACCGGGCTTCCGTGTCGCTGATCGACGAAACCGCCGGCCGCCGCGTCCGCATGGGGCATCTCGCCTTCGTGGGCTCTCATCGCATCAATGGCGTCTCGGCAATGCATAGCGATCTCATGCGCGAAACCGTGTTCGCCGATCTGAGTAGTCTTTATCCGGGCCGCATCACCAACAAGACCAACGGCATTACGTTCCGCCGCTGGCTGCATCAATGCAATCCCGGACTCACGTCCCTGCTGCAGGATGCGTGCGGCACTGCGGTTCTCGATGAGCCCGAGCGCTTGCGAATGCTCGAACGGTTAGCGGACGATCGTGCGTTTCAAAAGCGATTCCATGACGTGAAACGAACAAACAAGATCGCGCTCGCCCAAACCATTGCCAGGCGGCTCGGCATTCACGTCGACCCGTCGGCGCTGTTCGATGTCCAGATCAAGCGAATCCACGAATACAAGCGTCAGCTTCTGAATGCGATCGAGACGGTCGCGCTCTATCAGGCCATTCTAGCGAATCCGGAAGGCAACTGGACACCGCGCGTCAAGATTTTCGCCGGAAAGGCCGCCGCGAGTTACCGACAGGCCAAGCTGATCATCAAGTTCATCAACGACATTGGTAACGTGATCAACAACGATCCTGCGATCAAGGGCCTTCTCAAGGTCGTTTTCATTCCGAACTACAATGTAAGCGCCGCTGAAATGATCGTCCCGGCGAGCGACTTGTCCGAACAGATTTCCACCGCCGGCATGGAAGCCTCCGGAACCGGCAACATGAAGCTCGCGCTGAACGGCGCAATGACCATTGGAACGCTCGACGGCGCCAACATCGAAAT
>JBDTCP010000049.1:0-5354 GCA_039923555.1 Nitrobacter sp. | reverse complement strand
GATCAACAATGCCGGAGGTCCGCCGCCCGGCGATTTCCGCAACTGGACCCGCGACGACTGGATCAAGGCGATCGATGCCAACATGCTGACGCCGATCGAACTGATCAAGGCCACCGTCGACGGCATGATGACGCGCAAGTTCGGCCGTATCGTCAACATCACATCGGCTGCGGTGAAGGCGCCCATCGAAGTGCTGGGTCTCTCGAACGGCGCGCGCGCCGGATTGACCGGCTTTGTCGCGGGGATCGCGCGGAAGACGGTGAAGGACAACGTCACTATCAATGGGTTGTTGCCCGGCCCGTTCGATACCGACCGGTTGCGCGGCCCCGTTGCCGAGACGGAAGCCAAGCGGCGCGGACTGACCGTGGATCAACTGCTGGCCGAGCGCGCCAGACTCAATCCCGCTGGGCGCTTCGGTGATCCGGAAGAATTCGGACTCGCCTGTGCCTTTCTCTGCGGTGCGAAGGCAGGCTTCATTACCGGACAGAACATCCTGCTGGACGGCGGTGCCTTTCCCGGCACGCTGTAAACGCTTCCGCGGCGTGCTCGCAAAACAAGTTCGCCAACGTCATCGTCGGCTGCGCGCGCCTACAGGCAAGGCGCCTCAGTTCACCGGCGTGATGCGCTCGTCGTCCCATGTCAAACCGAACTGGTCGAGACCTTCTGCGAGAAAATCGCTCAGAAGCGGTTCGCCGAGCAGATAACTGGCCGTCCGGCCATTACGTCCTTCTGCGGCCTCTCGCCGCAAATCCTTCCATTCATCGATGCCGCCATCGCCCCGGCCGAGCCGCATCAGCGCGACGAGATCGACCTGCTCATCTTCGGTGAGCGCATTGATGAATCCCGTAATCTCTCCAACCACCGGATCGTTACCGTTGTCAGTCAGCACATCGACCATGTTGTCGTCGGCGCCGTTCGAGCCGGAATCCGGGTCCGTCGACGCCTCCTTGACATCGAACTCGCGGGCCTTCGCGATCAGAAATCCGACCTTTTCCGGCGAAATGGCGAGATCCGGCATTGGCGATACTCCTCCTTGTTTCAACGACGCTAACGCAGAGAATGACAAGTTGATCCATTCACCGTGATGTGAGCCAGATCGCCGCAACGGAAAGCGCTTCGCAATGACAAGGACTCCGGACCCGACACTCTTGAGGCATTTCAGATGAAACTTACCTACTCGTCCACCTCGCCCTTCGCCCGCAAGGTTCGCATCACCGCCATCGAACTCGGGCTGATCGACAAGATCGAGTTTGTGCCGGCGTCCGTGGTGCCCGGTCAAGCCAACAACGAATATTCGCGCGACTTCAATCCGCTAAAGAAGCTGCCGGTGTTGATCCTCGATGACGGCAGCGTCATCCTCGATTCCTACGTCATCGTCGAATACCTTGATGAGTTCGCCGGCGGCGGAAAACTGATCCCTGCTTCGGGTCCGACGCGCTGGAAGGTCAAGACGGACCATTCGATCCTGCAGGGCATGCTCGATTCCATGGTGCTGTGCCGCTACGAGCAGGTGGTGCGCCCGAAGGAGTTCTACTGGCAGGCGTGGGCCGACGATCACTGGCATCGCGTCTGGATCGGCATGGCGCGTTTTGACAAGCAGAGCGACGTGCTGTCGCGGCCGCTGGATGTCGTGCAGATCGCGCTCACCTGCGTGCTCGGCTACGCCGATTTCCGTTTTCCGGATTGCGGCTGGCGCAAGGCTTATCCGAACCTCACCACATTCCACGACAGGATGATGCAGCGTTCATCGGTCAGGATCTCGGTGCCGCCCGCGGCCTGACGGGGCTCGCACGCCGTATCGGCTGGTAACCAACCGCTGCGTTTGAAACGGCTCAGTCAAACAAGCTCGGCGTATGATTGACGGCCGCGCCCTCGAGGGCGAGCATTTTCAGCTTGGTGGCGACGCCGCCGTTGGCCGAGAACCCTCCCGGCTTGCCGCCGGCGGCGAGCACGCGATGGCACGGCACCACGATCGGGCACGGGTTGCGGCCGAGCGCCTGACCGACATCGCGCGACAGTTCGACGCCGCCGAGGCGCTTGGCGATGTCGCCATAGGTCATGGTCTGGCCAGGCGGAATCGTGCGGGCGATGTCATAAACGCCGCGATGGAATTCGGGAATGCCGTCGAGGTCGAGCACCACATCGGACAAATCATTCGGCTTGCCCTCAAGCAATTCGATCATGCCGTCGATCGCGGTCTGCACACCGGCTGGCGGGATCGCCTCCGCGAGTACGCCATAGCGCTGGCGGATGCGCGTCCGGGTCTTGTCCTCGCCCGACAGCGGCAGTTGCACCGCGACGATGCCGCGCGCGGTCCAGACGATGCCGCACACGCCGATCGCCGTGTCGAACAGCGCGAACTTGTGGTCCTTATATTTTCACTCATGGGCCGCTCCGTCTTCGATGCCCATTTATCCATGTCTTTCCAGAAATCTAGACCTGAAATCTAGACCTGGAGACTTCTGCGATCCACCCGGATTCCGTCGGGACCTGTTTTCGGGCGACGCAATCCAGCCTCAAAAGCTGGATTGCTTTGTCGGGTTCGCCGCCTCGCAATGACGGGCGATATTTCTCACGGCTTCCACTGACCAGCCGGCTGGCGCGTCGCGACGTTGAGGCGGTTCCAGACGTTGATATTGGCGATGGCCAGCACAAGCCGCGCAAGCTCGTCCTCGTCATAATTAGCTACCGCCTCGTTCCAGACATCGTCAGGGACCGGATCGGCGCGGTCGCTGAGCCGCGTCAGGGCTTCCGTGAGCGCCAAAGCAGCGCGTTCCGGCTCATTGAAATAGGGCGTGTCACGCCACGCGGAGACGGCGAACAGGCGCTCGTCGGTTTCGCCGGCTTTCTTGGCGATGCGCGCATGACCGTCGACGCAGACGCTGCATCCATTGATCTGGCTGGCGCGCAACTGGATGAGTTCAAGCGTCTTTGGTGAGAACGTGCCGTGCGTTGAGGCGGCGAGTGCTTGCAGGGCGTTCATCGCATCGGGAATCATGATCGCCGGATTTTTCATGCGGGCTTGCATCTTGTATCTCCATTCCAAGGTTGTTCTGCCGAAACCGCGTCGCGTGGGTTCCAGCGCTGATAACGACGCATTTTGACCGAGCCACAGAGGTCCCAATGCCGTTCGTCAATGCTATGACGAATGGCGACCAGAGAATGTGACAGATGGACGAAGAAAATCTGCTCTCGCGCGAATTCGAGGCCAATCGCAAGCACTTGCGGGCAGTCGCCTATCGCATGCTCGGTTCGCTCAGCGAGGCGGAGGATGCGGTGCAGGAAAGCTGGCTGCGGCTAAGCCGCACCGACATGGCGGAGGTGACAAATCTCGGCGGCTGGCTCACGACCGTGGTCGCACGGATATGTCTTGATGCGCTACGAGCGCGCAAATCGCGCCGAGAGGAACCGCTGGGTCCGCATGTTCCCGAACCTGTCGTGAGTCAGGACAATCTCGATCAGGAAGCCGCGATGGCGGACTCGGTCGGCGCTGCGTTGTTGGTGGTACTGGACACGCTGCCGCCAGCCGAGCGGCTCGCCTTCGTGCTGCACGATATGTTCGCGGTGCCATTCGACGATATCGCGCCTGTCGTGGGGCGCTCGGTCGCGGCGACTCGCCAACTTGCCAGCCGCGCGCGGCGGCGCGTCCAGGGCGCGCCACCCGTGCCGAACGCCGACCTCTCGCGCCAGCGCAAGGTGGTCGACGCCTTCCTCGCCGCCTCGCGCAGCGGCGATTTCGCCGCGCTGCTCGAATTGCTCGATCCGGGTGTCGTGTTCCGCGCCGATGCCGTCGCAGTGAAGATGGGATCGTTGCCGGAAATCAGCGGCGCAGCCGCAGTGGCCGAAGTCTTCAAGGGTCGCGCTCAGGGTGCCAAGCCGGCGATGGTCGATGGCGCGCTGGGCGCGGCCGTCGTCCTCGGCGGACAACTCCGTATCGTGCTGGCGATAACCATTCAGGACGACAGGATCAGCGCAATCAACGCCATCGCTGACCCAAACGAAATCAAGACGTTCGACGTCGAAGTCCTTGGCACCTGAACGAGATGTGCGCCGCTGCGTCTTGAATCCCGTCGCGAGCGGGATGAGGAAAAGTGTGTAGCGGTTTTCCGCCCGCATCCCGCTCTAAAATATTGGAATCGATCACGTTCATGATTTTAGATCGATTCGATCCAAAATCGTCGTAATCTAGGTTGTGATGGCGCGCTCCATCTCGACTTCGGCCTTGAGGCTGTCCAAGTCCCGATAGATCGAGGACACCGCCAGCACGCGGCCGTTGTGCTTGTAGCGTAACACGCAATCCTTGTCCGCGACGCTGCCGTCGACCTCGATCTCGTCCCACTTCCCGGCGTGGCCGACATAGTTGATCGGCACGTCATAGTGCTGGCTCCAGAAGAACGGCACGGCGTCGAACTTTTCGCGCTGTCCCAGCATGTTGCGCGCGGCGACTTGTCCCTGACGCACCGCCACGACCCAGTGCTCGACGCGGATGTTTTCCCCGGAACGCGGATCCGGCCAGCGTGCGATGTCGCCGGCTGCATAGATACCGGGCGTGCTCGTTTCCAGGAACGCGTTGACGAGTACACCGCGGTCCATCTTCAATCCCGCCTTTTCCGCAAGCTCCAGGCGCGGTTTCACGCCGACGCCGAAGACGACGAGATCAGTCTCCAGCACGCCGCCGCTCTTCAGCGTCGCGCGCCGGTCAGTGACCGCGGTCACGGTATTCTCGAGATGGAAAATGACTCCATGCTCTTCATGGAGCGCGCGGATGAAATCGCCCATGTCCGGGCCCAGAATACGCTCCATCGGGCGAGACTCCGGCGCCACGACATGGACCTCGATCTCACGGGCGCGCAGCGCCGCTGCGACCTCGAGGCCGATGAAACTGGCGCCGATGACAATGACAGAGCGCGTGGTTTTTGCTGCATCGATGATGGCGCGGCAATCGGCCAGCGACCGCAGCGTATGGACGTGCGGCAGGTTGCCGCCGGGAATCGGCAGCCGGACCGGCTCGGCGCCGGTCGCCAGCAGCAGCCGGTCGTATTCAACGGCGCCGCCGGTGGTCGTGAGTTGGCGTGCCTTGGTATCAATGCCGGTAACGGTGGCGCGCAGCCGCAGATCGATGCCGCCCTGTTGATAAAAATCGTCAGGGCGTAGCGGCAGCCAGTCTTCCGGTGCGGAGCCGGCGAGATAATCCTTGGACAGGTTGGGCCGATCCACCGGCGGCGCTTCGTCGCTGCTCAGCATCACGATGCCGCCTTTGTAGTCCTGCCGACGCAGCATCTCGGCAGCCGCGAAACCGGCCGCACCGCCGCCGACGATCACGATCTTTTCGGGATGATCGGCCTTTGCGGCCT
>JBDTCP010000048.1:0-7097 GCA_039923555.1 Nitrobacter sp. | reverse complement strand
TCGGCGTGATCGGCGGGCGGCTCGTGGTGACGGCGCTGAACCGGGTCGCGCTGCCCCAGGGGCTCCATGCGCCGTTCGTCACGACTGCGGCGCTCGTGATCTTCGGCGTGGCGCAGATATCTCACGCGTCCGGGTTTCTCGCGGTCTATCTCGCGGGAATCATCGTCGGCAACCGTCCGACCCGCGCCCACAACTCCGTGGTGACGTTCCTCGATGCCGCTACCTGGCTGGCGCAGATCGTGATGTTCGTGCTGCTCGGTCTGCTGGTCTCGCCGCACCGCCTGCTGGACAGTGTCGTGCCGGCGGTGATCATCGCGCTGGTGCTGATGCTGGTGGCGCGGCCGCTCGCGGTATTCCTCTGCCTTGCGCCATTTCCCTTCAATTGGCGGGAAAAGCTATTCATTGCCTGGACCGGGTTGCGGGGCGCGGTCGCGATCTTCCTCGCCTCGATTCCGATGCTGGTCGGGTTGTCGAAGGCCTATCTGTATTTCGACGTCGCTTTCGTCGTGGTGATCATCTCGCTGTTGCTGCAGGGCTGGACGCTCGCCGCGGCGGCCCGGCGGCTGCATGTGGCGCTCCCGCGCGCCGAACGGGGCCCGCGCCGCGTTGAACTCGATCTCCCGGGACAGCTCGAACAGCAGTTGGTCGGCTATGCGGTGCGACCGAAGAGCCTGTTCCTCCGGCGTGGGCTGATACCGTCATGGTCGAAGCCGACGCTGGTGATCCGCAACGAGAAAATTCTGACGCCCGCCGAAGCGGAGCCCATCGCGGCGGGAGACTATATCTATCTGCTGGCGCCGCCGGAAAAAGCCGAGTCGCTCGATCGCTTCTTTGTCGATATGCAACCGATGGCGACGCCCGACCCGCATCTGCTTGGCGATTTCGTGGTCTCGGGCGAAATCGCCGTGGGCGATATCGCGCAAATCTACGGTATTTCCATCGAACCGACCGACGCGGGGCTGACCCTGGCGGATTACTTCGACGTCCATCTTGACCGGGCGCCGAAGGATGGTGCGACCCTGCCGCTCGATACCATCGTTCTTGTCGCGCGCAACATCAGCGAAGGCCGTGTCAACGCGGTCGGACTTCGATTGCCTGAAGATGAAGAGAAGCCGCCGCCCCGCACCCGGACAGGCGCGCTCAGGCAGAAAATGTCGAAAGCCTGGTCGTCGATTGCACGGATTTGACTTGTAAATCAGGCGGGCAATATCTCGGTTCCGCCAAATGCGGCGATGCGTCCGTGTTTCAGCATCACGATTTGTGAAGCAAGTTGACGCAATTCATCCGGATCGTGGCTGACATAGACCATCGGCACATTTTCCTCGTCGCGGAGGCGTTCGAGATAGGGCAGGATTTCGGCCTTGCGGTCCTGATCGAGCGCGCCGAGCGGCTCGTCCATGAGCAACAAGCGGGGCTTTGACAACAGCGCGCGTCCGAGCGCCACGCGCTGCCGCTCGCCGCCGGACAGTTGTCCAGGGCGGCGATCCTGGAGAAGGCCGATATCAAGAAGTTTGAGAATGTGCTGAAGATGGGTTGCGTCCGGCGAGAGCTTGTTCATTCGTCGGCCGTAGTCGAGATTTTGCGCGACGCTGCGATGGGGAAACAGCCGCGCATCCTGAAACACGTAGCCGATCCGGCGCCGGTAAGGCGGCACATGCAAGCGGGCGGTTGTGTCGTCCATCTTCTCGCCGGCGATGGAGATGGTACCTTCATCAGGCTTCGACAGCCCCGCGATCATGTTGATGATCGAACTCTTTCCAGAGCCGGAGGCGCCGAACAGGCCGATGATCCGGTTGTTGCTCTCGAATGCGGCCTCCAGCCTGAACTCGCCCAGTTGCTTGGTGACGTTGACGCTCAGCATGTCAAAGCCCGTGAACGCGTCGCAATGCATGGCGCGCGAACAATTCCGATGCCACCAGCGCGCCGATGGCCAAGGCGGCCGAAATGATGACGAGCCGCAGCGCGGCGGTGTCGCCGAAAGGGGTTTGGATCAGCGAATAGATCGCCGATGAGATGGTCTGCGTTTCGCCGGGGATATTCGACACGAAGGTGATGGTCGCGCCGAACTCGCCGAGCGCTTTGGCGAATCCCATGATCATGCCGGCGAGAATGCCGGGCAGCGCCAGCGGCAGAGTGATGGTGAGAAAGACCTGCCACGGGGCTGCGCCGAGCGTTCCCGCGGCCTGCTCCAGCCTGCGGTCTATCGCCTCGATCGACAACCGCATCGGCCGCACCAAGAGCGGAAACGACATCATGCCGCAGGCAAGCGCTGCGCCGGTCCAGCGGAATGAAAACACCAGTCCGAAATATTTATCGAGAAACTCGCCGATCGGTCCGCGACGGCCGAAATTCAGCAGCAGAAGATAGCCGGTAACCACCGGCGGTAAGACCAGCGGCAAATGGATCACCGCATCGAGCAGCGCCTTGCCCCAGAAATTGCGCCGCGCCAGCAGCCACGCCACGGCGATGCCGAGGGGCGTGGATACCAGCGTGGCGACGACGGCGATCCGAAGCGAAAGCTCGATCGCCGTCCATTCGTCGGGAGTGATATCAAACACTTAGGACTTGGGGCCCGCCAGAACCGTGAATCCGTATTTCTCGAAGATGGTTTTGGCCCCGGACGAAGTCAGGAATGCAAGATAACCAGCGGCATCGCTCTTGGCAGTGGTGGTTGCTGCCGCCGGGTAAATGATCGGCGGATGGGAGTCGTCCGGGAAGGTGCCGACGATCTTTACGCCGGGGTCTACCTTCGCGTCGGTGGAATAGACAATGCCGAGTGCTGCTTCGTTCCGCGCCACCAGCGCCAGCGCTGCGCGAACGTTTTCCGCCATCGCCATTTTCGGTTCAACGGCCGTCCATGCGCCGAGCTTTTCCAGCGCCGCCTTGGCGTATTTGCCGACGGGCACGGACTTGACGTCGCCGGTCGCGACCTTGCCGTCGCCGACGAGCTTGGCGAGATCAAATCCCTGGCCGATCTTGACGTGGTCGGTCTTCGAATTCTTCGGTGCGATCAGTACGATGCTGTTGCCGAGCAGATTGATGCGGGTGGACTCGTTGATCGTTTTCTTCCCGATGGCGTAGTCCATCCACGCCGTATCGGCTGATATGAACACGTCGGCGGGCGCGGCCTGTTCGATCTGTTTGGCGAGCGCAGAACTCGCTGCATAGCTCGCAGTGATTTTTACGCCGGTCTTGGCAGTATAGGCGTTGTCGACATCGTCGAGCGCGTTCTTCATCGAGGCCGCGGCGAACACGGTCAGGGTCTTGTCCTGTGCGGCAGCGGGTGCCATGGCCGAGGGCCGGGCGTCCTGGGCCGAGGCGGGCACAGCGAGGAAGGCACCGACCAGCAATGCCGAGACCAACGAATGATTGAATATCTTCATGAGGCGCTCCAAATCGATCCGCGCGAACGATCGCGCAGACGATGCAAGGGGATTGACAGGACGATCAATGGAAGCGCCGTTCCATGGATTTCCAACTGACTTACGGCCGGCCGGAAAGATCGCTCAACTTGGATCATATCAGCCGCACACCACAGGTAAAGGCCTGCGGTCATTGGTCTCAGGGCGTGGCGGGCGTAAAGGCGATGTTGATGGCATCTTTAGCGACGCCGCTGACCTGGATGATCACCGGGCCGGCCGAAAGATCGAACCGAACGCTTTTTCTGGCCCCGTTGCAGCCGGTGACGCCGCTGAACCCCTTCGGCTTGAGATAGGCATCGCTCTGGACGACGTCGATCCAGGCGTAGTCCGAGACTGTCACGGTGTAGAGTCCAGCGGACACCGCGGTGGCGCGAACAAAGCCTGCGTAGCTGTCCGGCTTCTGAGGCCGCTCCGGCGGTTTGGGCAGCGCCGCGTCAGCGATTGGACGCAGCGTTACCGCGACGGCGGCCGCAGAGGGAGGTGCTTCCGCGCCCGTCGCAAGCTTCGACAGAGAGGGTGCGGTGAGCGCCGCCAGTTCCGTGTCCATCGGCCATTTGAACTTGTCACATCCAACGGGATCAGCAGCGAAGGCCGGTGTCGCGGTGACCAGCAGTAGCGCGATGATCAGGTATGATCGCTGGTGGCATGCACTGATGCGCATCATGAATCCTTCGCAAGGAAATTTCCGCGTCAAAACGCCGCGCTCGGACAAATGGGAGTGGGAAGGATCTATTCGATCCGAAGACTCGCCAGCGCTTACGGCGGGACGATGGCTGATATTAGCAGGTATTCTGAGCAGGTGAAACAGCCCTCCGCGCGCCTGTTACTGCCTCGCTATGGCCTGGCATTCGGCGCGGCCAGCACCTGACGACAATCTGCCGGCAGTTGCGCCAGCGTGATCGGCGGCTTCGGCTTCGGCGGCACCTTCGGCGGCTTCGGATGCAGCACCGCGTCGCTGAACCAATAGGCGAGATCGCCGGCACTGCACCCCTCGGTCTCCTTTGGCGGAAGCTGAGATTCGCACTGCGGGCTGCCCGGCGGACACTTGATGCGGATATGGAAGTGATAGTCGTGGCCGTACATGGGGCGGATCTTCCAGAGCCAGCTGCGGTCGCCCTTGGCCTCGCGGCACAGCGCCTTCTTGATCGCGGCGTTGACGAAAATGCGCTCGACCGACGGCTCCCTGGCGGCGGCGCGGATGACGCTGAGATGCCGCGGCGTCCAGGCATGGGGATCGATATCCAGACGATCATGGCGCACCATCATGACCGCCGACATCTCCTCGCGCTCGTTGCGCGACAGTTGCCGGTTCGGCATCGGGGTCAGCCAGACGTCGGCATCGAGGCCGATCTGGTGGCTGGCGTGACCGGTGATCATCGGGCCTCCGCGCGGCTGGGCCATGTCGCCGATCAGAAGCCCCGGCCAGCCGGCATCCTTGCGTACCTTGGCCGACAGCCGCTCCAGCAGCGCGACCATGGCGGGATGGGCCCAGTTGCGGTTGCGCGACAGCCGCATCACCTGCCAGGTCGGCCCGGTGACCGGCAGCGCCTCGGCGCCGGCGATGCAGCCCCTGGCGTAGAAGCCGATGACATGCGGCGCGCCCGCCGTGGGAAGCGTCTTGCGTCCGAACAATTGCTTGGCGGCGAGCGTGGGGTCGTCGGGATTGGCCAACGGCGGCAGCGGTTTCGGATTGAGCGTGCCCTTGTCCTGCGCGAACGCAAGCGTTGCGAAGGTCATGAGCCCGGCAACGAGCGCGGCGAGGATTATTGGTGCGGGAATCGGGCGCGCGTTCATCGGCGGCCTTTATAGCCGGGCTTTCGCGCAAAAACAGCCGACGTGGCGAATGTTGTTGCCACAATTTGTTGAAGGGTTTTGAATCACGGCGAGCGATTCACCATCTGCCGCTTGCGGAGGGTCGAACGCGCAGCAGTGGCGCGGTCAGCTATCCACCTTGAGCGCGGCGATAAAAGCTTCCTGCGGGATGTCGACCTTGCCGAACTGCCGCATCTTCTTCTTGCCTTCCTTCTGCTTCTCCAGAAGTTTGCGTTTGCGCGAGACGTCGCCGCCGTAGCATTTCGCGGTGACGTCCTTGCGCAGCGCACGCACCGTCTCGCGCGCGATCACCTTGCCGCCGATCGCCGCCTGGATCGGAATCTGGAACATGTGCGGCGGGATCAACTCCTTCATCTTCTCGACCATGGCGCGGCCGCGGCCCTCGGCGCGGGTGCGATGCACCAGCATCGAGAGTGCGTCGACCGGCTCGTTGTTGACGAGGATCTGCATTTTCACGAGATCGGCCGGCTTGTAGTCGGTCAGGTGATAGTCGAACGAGGCGTAGCCCTTGGAGACGGACTTCAGCCGGTCGTAGAAATCGAACACCACTTCATTGAGCGGCAGATCGTATTTCACCATTGCGCGCGAACCGACGTAAGTGAGTTCCTTCTGCGAGCCGCGTCGATCCTGGCACAGCTTCAGCACGCTGCCGAGATAGTCGTCGGGGGTGAGGATGGTGGCCTCGATCCACGGCTCCTCGATCTCGGCGATCTTCACCACGTCCGGCATGTCGATCGGGTTATGAATCTCGATCTCGCTGCCGTCGGTGAGGTGCATCTTGTAGATGACGCTCGGCGCGGTCGCGATCAGGTTGAGATCGAACTCGCGGCTCAATCGCTCCTGGATGATCTCGAGATGCAACAGGCCGAGGAAGCCGCAGCGGAAGCCGAAGCCGAGCGCGGCTGAGGTTTCCATCTCGAACGAAAAACTCGCGTCGTTGAGGCGCAGTTTGCCCATCGCCGCGCGCAGCGTCTCGAAATCGTCGGCATCGACCGGAAACAGGCCGCAGAACACCACCGGGATCGCGGGCTTGAAGCCCGGCAACATCTCGGTGACCGGCTTGCGGTCGTCGGTGATGGTGTCGCCGACGCGGGTGTCCGCCACTTCCTTGATCGCCGCGGTGATGAAGCCGATCTCGCCGGGGCCGAGTTCGTCCACCTGCGTCATCTTCGGCGTGAAGAAGCCGACGCGCTCGACATCGTAGGCCGCGTTGGTGCCCATCATGCGGATGCGCGAGTTCTTTTTCATCACGCCATCGACGATGCGGACGAGAACGACGACGCCGAGATAGACGTCGTACCAGCTATCCACCAGCAGTGCCTTCAGGGTCGCGTCGCGGTCGCCCTTCGGCGGTGGCAGCCGCGTGACGACGGCTTCCAGCACATCGGGCACGCCGAGGCCGGTCTTGGCCGAAATCATCACCGCGTCCGAGGCGTCGATGCCGATGACATCCTCGATCTGTTGCTTGACTTTGTCCGGCTCGGCGGCGGGCAGGTCGACCTTGTTGAGGATCGGCACGATCTCGTGGCCGGCGTCGAGTGCATGATAGACGTTGGCGAGCGTTTGAGCCTCGACGCCCTGGCTGGCGTCGACCACCAGCAAAGATCCTTCGCACGCCGCCAGCGAGCGGGAGACCTCGTAGGCGAAGTCGACGTGGCCGGGCGTGTCCATCAGGTTGAAGATGTAGTCCTTGCCGTCCTTGGCGCGGTATTTCAGGCGCACCGTCTGCGCCTTGATGGTGATGCCGCGCTCGCGCTCGATGTCCATGGAGTCGAGCACCTGCTCCTTGCCCGCCATCTCGCGATCGGTCAGGCCGCCGGTCATCTGGATCAGGCGGTCGGC
>JBDTCP010000047.1:0-6310 GCA_039923555.1 Nitrobacter sp. | reverse complement strand
TGATTTCCGTGCTGCACTGGAAGGGTTAGCGCATGGTCCGAAGCAATGAACACCCGTTGTCCTCGCGATGCGCGCGAAGCGGTTGCGCGGAGGTCATGCGCAGAACGAAAGCAACCTGAGCGCATGGCCGCGCCGGCGCGCGTGCATAATCCGCAGTCGGTGCTGTTTGCGTGCGGGCTCAACAGCGTGCGCTCGCCGATGGCGGCGAGCCTGTTGCAGCACATGTTTCCGAAAACCCTGTATGTGAAATCCGCCGGCGTTCGGACCGGCGAACTCGATCCGTTCGCCGTTGCCGTGATGGCCGAACTCGGCCAGGACATTTCGAAACATCGGCCGATGACGTTTGAAGGCCTCGATTACTGGGAAGGCCTCAACTTCGATTTCATCATCACGCTGTCGCCGGAAGCGCATCATAAGGCGCTGGAACTGACGCGTACGCTTGCCGCCGATGTTGAATATTGGCCGACCCCGGATCCGACCAGCATCGAGGGCAGCCGCGAGCAACGCATGCAGGCCTATCGCGATGTCTGCGACGGATTGCTGTTGCGCATTCGCAAGCGTTTCGCGCGGGGCGGCGGTGTGGGCCTGTAGCGTGCGGTGCCGGTTGCTCGCGCCATTCCATGGTTCGACATCAAGACGGCATCACCGTGAGGCGCGATTGGACTGACGCATTTCAAATCTGAATCGCCGCGCGTCGTCGTGTTTGGAATTAGACTAATTCAAATGTTGTTGCAGGAAACCCCTGTGTCGCAGGCGTAAATGCAACACGTCGAATCGGAACGACGCGTTTGTAGATGTTCTAACTGCTGATCGGTCACCGGAGGAAACCGCAATGCTAAGAGAAAAGGAGACACAGCTGTCGGATGCGCCGGCCCGATGCGAGGCGAGTTGCAATGTTGAGAATGAATCTAAAGAGCGTATGCCTGGGTGCGGCGAGCGTGATTGCTCTGTCCATCTGCATCTCGACCGAGAGCTACGCGCAGTCGACATTGCCGCCGGTGACGGTCGATGCGCCGCAGCAACGCTCCGCTGCGCGCCGCGCGAAGCCGCGCACAACCGTCTCTCGTCTACGCGGGCCGGCACGACGTGTGGCCGCGCCGTCGCGTCAGCCGCTGCCAGCGCAGCCGAGCTTCGCCGCAGGCACCGGCATCGAACGCGGCACCGGACCGGTTCTCAACGGCTACGTCGCGCAGCAAAGCGTCACAGCGACCAAGACCGACACGTCGCTGCTGACCACGTCGCAGGCCGTCTCCGTCGTGCCGCGCAGGCAGATCGAGGACCAGCAGCCGCAGACCTTGTCCGAGACGCTTCGCTACACGCCCGGCGCGACGGTGAATTCCTATGGCGTTAATTCGGTGTTCGACACCATCAAGGTGCGAGGCTTCGAAGTTCCGATCTATCTCGATGGCCTGCGGCTGCCGGTCGATCCGGGAACGACATTCGCCTCGCAGCGTCTCGAGCCGTTCGGACTCGAACGCGTCGAAGTTTTGCGCGGGCCGTCGTCAGGCCTCTACGGCCAGTCGCCGCCGGGCGGTCTCATCAACGCCGTCAGCAAGCGGCCGCAGCCGGTCCCCTTCGCCGATCTCATTCTGAGCGGCGGCAACTTCGATCGTGCGCAAGGTTCGTTCGATTTCAACGGGCCGCTTGAAAGCACAGGCCAGTGGTTGATGCGGATGACGGGTCTGGTCCGTGAAGCCGGTACGCAACTCGATTTCCAGCGCGACAATCGTTACCACTTCGCGCCCAGCCTGACGTGGCGGCCCGATGCCGACACCAGCTTCACGATCCTGGCGTCGGTGCAGAAGTCCTACGGACGCGGCTATCAGCAATACGTGCCGGCCACCGGAACGGTGCTGCCGAACCCGTTCGGCCATATTCCCTACAGCCGTTATCTCGGCGAGCCCGATTTCGACCGTTTCAATACCGAGCATGCGGCGATCGGTTATTCGTTCGAGCATCGCTTCAACAATTATCTTCAGTTTCGACAGAACCTTCGTTATTCGACCACCTCGACCAATCTTCAGGCGCTTCGTGTCGATGGCGTGGCGCCCGATCAGCGCACCGGTATCCGCACGGCATTGGGGGTCAAAGCTTCGACGGAAAATTTCGCGGTCGACAATCAACTCCAACTCGACGTGGCGACGGAACCGCTACAGCACAAGGTGCTGTTCGGCGTCGACTACTACACGCAGAAAGGATCGTCGTTCTTTAATATGGCGCCGGGCCCGGACACTGATCTGTTCGCTCCGGTTTACGGACAGGCGGTGGCGCCCATCAGCACCTTCGCGACGGCGCTGGATTCCCGCAGTGATCAGCATCAGGCCGGAATCTACCTCCAGGACCAGATCAAGTTGGACCGGCTCGTGCTGACCGCGACCGCGCGTGCGGATCGCGCCGACAGCACCACGACTAATCTGCCGACCGCGTTCGGTCCGGCGTCCGCAGCGCAACAGCACGACAACGCGACCACCGGTCGCATCGGCGCTTCCTATCTGTTCGATAACGGCGTCGCGCCCTATGCCGCCTATGCGACGTCGTTTCAGCCGACGCCTGGAACGACCTTTGCCGGCACGCCGTTTCGTCCGACGACAGGCACGTCCAAGGAGATCGGCATCAAGTATCAGCCGGTCGGCACCAATGCGCTGTTCACACTCGCGTTCTTCGACATCACCCAGCAGAACGTACTCACAACGGACACAGCAAATCCGTTCTTCTCGATTCAAACCGGCGAGATTCGCGTCAAAGGCCTCGAGTTCGAAGGCCGCTTCAGCCTCACCGACCGGTTCGACCTGATCGCCGGCTATTCGCACATCGATCCGCGAATTACCAAGGATACGACCCCGGTCGTCGGCAACGTCGTGTCCGAGGTTCCGCTCGAAACCGCTTCGCTTTGGGGGCTTTACAAGGAGCGCACCGGCGTTTTCGCGGGCTGGGGGATCGGGGCCGGGGCACGCTATATCGGCAAGAGCTACAGCGACTCGGCCAACAGCTTTGCCATACCGTCCTATACGGTGTTCGATGCCCTTGTAAGCTACGACTTCGCGTACCTGAACCCGCAATGGCGAGGCCTGACCTTCCAACTCAACGTCAACAATCTGACCAACAAGTATTATGTGTCGAATTGTTCCGGCCCGATCTATTGCGCGCTCGGCAATGCGCGCACCGTGCTCGGCACGTTGCGCTATCGCTTCCAGCCGGGATAAAGTGGTCAATCTGAACGAGGCCTCCATGCGAGTTACCAGCCTTCGGAAGTGGAGCTGGGTCCACAAGTGGTCCAGCATTATCTGTACTGTGTTCATGCTGCTGCTGTGCATCACGGGCCTACCGCTGCTGTTCCATGACGAGATCGACGGCCTGCTGCATGAGGAGGTGCCGGCTGCGACAGTTCCTCCGGGCACGCCGCCCGCAAATCTCGATCGCGTCGTGGCGAGCGCGGTGGCCGCGATGCCCGGCCAGGTGCCGCATTTCCTGATCTGGGACCACGATGATCCGAATACGATGCTGGTCAGCGTCGGCAAGACCATCGACGCCAATCCGGCCGACAACCGCATCGTCCGCGTCGATGCCCATACCGGCGCCTATCTCGACGCGCCCGATGTCACCGGACGCTTCACCTACATCATGCTCAAGCTGCATACGGACCTGTTCGCAGACCTGCCCGGCAAATTGTTTCTCGGGCTGATGGGCATGCTGTTCTGCGCTGCAATCATATCCGGCGTGGTGGTCTACGCCCCGTCGATGCGCAAGCAGCAGTTCGGCGCTTACCGCGCCGGCCGTCCGCGCGTGGTGCGCTGGCTCGATCTGCACAATCTCGCGGGCATTCTGCTGGTGATGTGGACGCTGGTGGTCGGCTTTACCGGCGTCATCAATACGTGGGCCGACCTCGTGCTTAAGATGTGGCAGTACGGCCAGCTTGCCGAGATGACGGCACAATACAGCGACCGTACGCCGCCCGCGCATCCGACCCCGATTCAGGCCGCGACGGAGGTGGCGGCGAAGGCCGTGCCCGGCATGTCGCCGTCGTTCATCGCGTTTCCCGGCACGATCTTCTCAAGCAAGAGCCACTATGCGGTGTTTATGCGCGGCGATACCCCGGTGACGTCGCGGCTGCTCAAGCCGGCGCTGATCGATGCCGAAACCGGTAAGCTCACCGACAGCCGCGACATGCCGTGGTACGTCACCGCGCTGTTCATCTCGCAGCCGCTGCATTTCGGCGACTACGGCGGCATGCCCCTGAAGATCCTGTGGGCGCTACTCGACGTCATGACCATCATCGTGCTTGGAACCGGTGTCTATCTCTGGCTGCGGCGGCGCAAGCCCGGCGAAAGCGCCGCGCGCGAAGCGGCGGCCGCCTCCGCTGGCCGCCCGGTGCTGACGTCATGACCATCATCGTGCGTGGAACCGGTGTCTATCTCTGGCTGCGGCGGCGCAAGCCCGGCGAAAGCGCCGCACGCGAACCGGCAGGCGCCGCGGTCAACCGGCCGATGTTGTCGTCATGATGCGGGCGCGCACTTGACACCAGACCGTCCGCCAGATTTTCACGTGGCCGGTCGTTGTCGCCCTCTTGAGTGCGGTCGGATTGTTGTCGGCGCTGCTGGGTGACGGCATCTGGGATGGCGTTTCGTGGGCTGTGCTGGCCGTTCCTGTCGCTCTGTATTTTGGGTTCATCCGGCGCGGAATGTAAGCGACGCGCGGCGAGAATTTTCCCGCGGGTTCTCCACGACCGGGGCGGTCCCCCGGTTGTCGAACCGGATGCGTTCCGATAGGTTCCGCGCGCATCGACCCTTGCTCCGACACATAAAGCCCGCATGTCAGGCCGCCCCAAACTCGTACTCGCCTCCGGTTCGCCGCGGCGACTCAGCCTGCTCAATCAGGCAGGCATCGAACCCGACGCGCTGCGCCCTGCCGACGTCGATGAGACGCCGGTACGGGGCGAACTGCCGCGCGCTTGCGCCAATCGCCTCGCGCGCGCCAAGGCCGATGCGGCGCTGAAGTCCGTGCAACTCGACGACGCGCTGCGCGGTTCGTTCATTCTGGCCGCCGACACCGTGGTCGCGGTGGGCCGCCGCATTCTGCCCAAAGCCGAACTGGTCGACGAGGCCTCGCAATGCCTGCGGCTGCTCTCGGGACGCAATCATCGCGTCTACACCGCGATCTGTCTCGTGACGCCGAAGGAAAGCTTTCGCCAGCGCCTGATCGAAACCCGCGTGCGCTTCAAGCGACTGACGGAGGAGGACATCGAGACCTACATCGGCTCCGGCGAATGGCGCGGCAAGGCCGGCGGCTATGCGGTGCAGGGCATCGCCGGATCGTTCGTGGTCAAGCTGGTAGGGTCATATACCAATGTGGTCGGCCTGCCGCTCTATGAATCGGTCTCGCTACTCGGCGGCGAGGGATTTCCGATCCGCTCCGGTTGGTTGAATGCCGGCTAGGAAACCAGCCGCCACGCGGCCGGAAAAGCCGTGCCCGATCTGCGGCAAGCCTGCAGTCGAAGCCTCACGGCCGTTCTGCTCGGAGCGCTGCCGCGATGTCGATCTCAACCGGTGGCTGTCCGGTTCCTACGCCATCCCCGTCAGCAAGACCGACGAGGAAGATGCGGAATAGCGAGCGCCGCCGCTGGGCGATTCACCGTTTGGTCAACGATTTGAGGACTTCGCGGCTCTCGTTCGACCCGCCGCAGGGTGGGTGGACAGGGCGATCAGGCCTGACTATAAACCGGCGCGCCCCGGACCAAACGGGCGGCGCCCAGGTAGCTCAGTTGGTAGAGCATGCGACTGAAAATCGCAGTGTCGGTGGTTCGATCCCGCCCCTGGGCACCATTTCATTGAAGATATCTTTCCCTTCAAGAAGTTAAGCCCTATCAGTGTGTTGTGCTTGCCCGACTGCCTAACAAGGGTGCGCAACAATGCTGTTTCGGGTGGTGCGTCCTATGAAGCGGAAAAGTTCGCGATCTGTCTACTTCGTGCAACGCATTCCGGCCGATCTGAGGGCCAAAGTCGTAGGGAAGCAGCTCGCGATTCCGTTCGGTGATGGCGTCAAGTTCGTCACGCCTAGCGCACGCGCCCAATCGATAAGTTTTTCCTTGCGCACTGAAGATCCTGCCAAGGTCAAAATCCTTCAAGCGCACATTGCAGCGTATCTGGAAACGGTCTGGGCAGCACTCCGCGAAGACGCTCTCGTCAAGCTCTCGCATCGTCAGGCCACCGCACTCGCGGGCGAGCTCTATCGCATTTGGGCGGACGGCGAGAATCGTGCCCGGAGTATCGCCATTGAGCAGAAGCCCGGTGGTGGTTGGCAGCGTGTAAGCGAA
>JBDTCP010000046.1:0-6828 GCA_039923555.1 Nitrobacter sp. | reverse complement strand
ATCGCGTATCGCCTTATTTCAGCGAACTATTCACATCGTTGAAGTGGCCCTTGACGGTGCTTCCGATGCCGTTGACTGCGGCCACGATGACAATGCTGATGCCGACGGCAATCAGCGCATACTCGATCGCCGTCGCGCCCGACTCATCGCGCAAAAAATCCGACATGAGCTTTGAAATGAGGCGCACCGCGAACTCCGGTCATTGACTATGCGGGTTTTTCCCGCGTCTCCCAGTCTAACACTCGCAAAAAATCGATGAAGGGGGCGCGAATGTAAGAATCGGACCGTAGCAGCCTAGAGAGGAATGATTGCCCAGACCCTAAACGACGCCCTCAACGAATGCTTAAGACCAATGGCGAGATTCTGTGCATGCCTCGCGGCGGCTCGCCGCGGTGCTACCCGGCTATCTCCAGCGCGGGCTTGGCCGCGGGGCCGGCGAGCGGCCGCTCCTCCATCACCGCCAGGAACAGCGCCGCGCCGGCCAGCATTACGGCGGCGGCGGCGAACACATAATGGAACGCCATCGTCAAATCGGCCTCGGAGATCGCATTGACCGGATGACCGTCGTCATGCCCGATCGAAATATCCGCACCTAGCGCCATCAGCAGGATGGCGGTGAATGCGGCAACGGTGAAGGATGCGCCCAATGCACGGAAGAAATTCATCGCGCCTGTGACGGTGCCGACCTGCGACCGCGCCACCGCGTTCTGCAGCGAAACCACACTGGTGGGGAACGTGGTGCCGAGACCGAATGCGAACAGCGAGAGCAGCGCCAGCAGCGGCCACAGCGGGACGACGACCAGCGCCAGGATCGCGGCAATGACAGCGGCGGATGACGTCCCGATGATCGCGACCCGCTTGTAGTGAACCGCGCGCATCATGGTGCGGCCCGCAAGCGCCGCGCCGCCGGTCGAAATGGCCGCGAGCGGAATCAGCGCCAAACCGGATTCGCTGGCGCTGAGGTGATAGACCACCTGATAGTACAACGGCAGATGCACGGTGAGCCCGACCATGGCGCCGAGCGCGAAGCTGCCGGCCGCCATTGCGTACGGGACAACCGATCCGCCCATCAGCGACAGCGGCAGGAATGGTTCGGGCGTGGCACGCGCGTGCCACACAAAGGCGGCGGCAAGCACGAACGAGGAACAGAGCATGGCGGCGATTGCCGGCGACAGCCAGGCGAAGCGGTTGCCGCCCCACGTCAACACCAGCATGAAGACCATGGCGGACGCCATCAGCAACAGGCCGCCGATCCAGTCGACCTTGCGGCGGCGATGGAACACCGGGATCCTTCCCATCTTCGGCAGCAGCATCGCCAGCGACGCGATGCCGAGCGGCACGTTGATCCAGAAGATCATCGACCAGTGCAAATGTTCAGCGAACACGCCGCCGAGCACCGGTCCCGCGATGCCGGCAGCGGTCCACACGCCGCTGAAATAGGCCTGATATCGGCCGCGCTCGAGCGGCGTGACGACGTCGGAGATAATGGTCTGTATGAGCGGAAGGATGCCGCCGCCGCCGAGACCCTGCAGCCCGCGCGCGACGATCAGCGTGGCCATGTTCGGCGCCAGCGCGCATAGCACGGAACCGGCGATAAAGAGACTAAGCGCGGTGATGATCATGGCGCGGCGGCCATAGATGTCGCTCAGCGTGCCGAACACCGGCGCAACCGCGGTCGACGCCAGCAAATACGCGGTAATGATCCACGACAGGTTGGTGACGTCGTGGAACTGGCGGCCGATGGTCGGCAGCGCGGTTGCGACAATGGTCTGGTCGAGCGCGGCCAGAAACATGGTCAGCATCAGGCTGCCCAGGATGGTACGGACTTCGTTTTGGCTCAGCGGGACGCGGGGCACGACCAGCGGCGCATCGGCGACGTCCGCGCCCTCCGCGACTTTTTGGGGGCGCGCGTCGCGTTCACCGGAGATGTTGCCGGACAGAATCCGGGGACCGGACGGACCCCGGCCGGGGCGCTTGAATTTCAT
The DNA here is from genome assembly GCA_039923555.1 of Nitrobacter sp. Taxonomy (GTDB): domain Bacteria; phylum Pseudomonadota; class Alphaproteobacteria; order Rhizobiales; family Xanthobacteraceae; genus Nitrobacter. The sequence continues at coordinate 4,843 of JBDTCP010000046.1, read as the reverse complement.
GCGGACCGGACAAAAACCTTGGGCTGACGAGCGGCGGCGACTGAATGCTGCGTCATCTTACACTACTTATAACGAACACTATAATGCTCGCCCACGCGCTCGGGCAACCGGGTGGGCGCATGGAACCATCCCGCGGATGCTAAATCGCACACATGTGATGGAAACGGATCAGCTCCGTGGCCGCTTCTTGAGCCTGGCGCGCTTCGGCAACTGCACCGGCCACTTCACGATGTGATCCTCGAGCTCGCAATCGGGAATCTCGTTTTCAGTGCCCTGCACCCGGCCGCGAACCGAAACGCCGGCGTCATGCACGGTGTTGGGGTCGCCGGAAATCAGCGGGTGCCACCAGTAGAGATCGCGTCCCTCCGCGACGAGTCGGTAACCGCAACTCGGCGGCAGCCAGTTCAAGGTGCGGACATTGTCCGGCGTCAGGCGGACGCAGTCCGGGACCTGGCCGGAGCGATTCGCGTAGTCCTTGCAGGCGCAGAGCCCGGCATCCAGCAGCCGGCAGGAGACGTGAGTGAAATAAATGTCGCCGGTGTCCTCGTCCTCGAGTTTTTCCAGGCAGCAGCGCGCGCAGCCATCGCACAGACTCTCCCATTCGGCGCTGGACATCTCCTCCAACGTCTTGGTCTTCCAGAAGAATCCGTCCTGGTCCGAGGGACGCGCGGGTGGTTCCGTCATGGATTGGTTTTGAGTCTCCGAAAAGCTCGGTACCCACCCTGTCTAGAGCTTCGACCGCACACCGTGCAAGCGCCGGTTCACGGTGAGCCGCGGGCGCGCAATCGTGCCGCCTGAAATCGCGGCCGACCATTGGTTTATCACCGCCGCTCGGATAGAAGGAAAACGGCTCTCCCGAGGATGCCAGACAATGTTCCAGCGTCGAGTTTCAACGTGCCTTGGGTTTGCCGCAACACTTTCGCATGACGTGTCGACGGCGCCCGGACAAGGCGCTGCCACGCCGCAGATTGGTCACAGGCCCCGGTGCGCAACATCGTACCCTCCGATTGGAAACAACGATTCCGGCATTTCCTGCTGGACTTCGATGCGCGGATCGATTCGACGCTGTTCTCCTCGGCGGTCGGCGCGCGTGAACTCTACGAGCGGTTCTCCACGTTTATGGACCGCTTCTATGTCGGCCGCTGGAAGCGCTGGGTCTTCGTCGAGCCATTGTCGGAAGCCGCAACCCTCGGCCTCGGCGGCCTCCTCATCCTGTTGGCGCTGGCGCAGCCGGCGTTTCGCGAAACCGCCGACGAGGACTGGCTGAAGAAATCCGATCTCGCGGTGACATTTCTCGACCGCTACGGCAACCCGATCGGCAGTCGCGGCATCAAGCATAACGACTCGATTCCGCTCGAGGAATTCCCCGACAACCTGATCAAGGCGACGCTCGCGACCGAGGATCGCCGCTTCTACGATCATTTCGGCATCGACGTCGGCGGCACCTTCCGCGCATTGATGACCAACGCGCAGGCCGGGGGCGTGCGGCAAGGCGGTTCATCGATCACCCAGCAGCTTGCGAAGAACCTATTCCTGTCGAACGAGCGCACCATCGAACGCAAGGTCAACGAGGCCTTCCTCGCGATCTGGCTGGAAACGCGCCTGACCAAGAATGAAATCCTGAAACTGTACCTCGACCGCGCCTATATGGGCGGCGGCACCTTCGGCGTCGACGGCGCTGCACATTTCTACTTCAACAAATCGGTGCGCGACGTCAACCTCGCGGAAGCCGCGATGCTCGCCGGCCTGTTCAAGGCTCCGACCAAATACGCGCCGCACATCAACCTGCCCGCCGCCCGCGCCCGCGCCAACCAGGTGCTCGACAACATGGTCGATGCGGGCTTCATGACCGAAGGTCAGGTGTTTGGCGCGCGGCGCAATCCCGCCACCGCGGTCGATCGCCGGGACGAGAACTCGCCGAACTACTATCTCGACTGGGCGTTCGACGAGATGCGCAAGCTGGTCGACACGTTTCCGAACTCCTACACCGAGCGCGTGTTCGTGGTGCGCACCGCCATCGACATGAACATGCAGCACGCGGCGGAAGAAGCGGTAGAGAACCAGTTGCGCCAGTTCGGCCGCGACTATCACGCGACTCAAGCCGCGACCGTCCTCGCGGATCTCGACGGTGGCGTGCGCGCGATGGTCGGCGGCCGGGACTACGGCGCCAGCCAGTTCAATCGCGCGACCGACGCCATGCGCCAGCCCGGATCGTCGTTCAAGCCCTATGTCTACACCACCGCGCTGCTCAACGGCTTCAAGCCGACATCCACAATCGTCGACGGGCCCGTCTGCATCGGCAACTGGTGCCCGCAGAACTACGGCCACTCTTATTCCGGCACGGTGACATTGACCCAGGCGCTGACGCGCTCGATCAACGTCGTGCCGGTGAAACTCTCGATCGCGCTGGGCAAAGGTGAGAAGAACCCCGCCAAGGCCGGCCGCGCCAAGATCGTCGCGGTGGCGCGCAAGTTCGGCATCGTCACGCCGCTGCCCGACACGCCCTCGCTGCCGATCGGCGCAGATGAAGTCAACGTGCTCGAACATGCCGTCGCCTATGCGGCATTCCCAAACAGGGGCAAGGCAGTCACCCCCCACGCGGTTCTCGAGGTCCGCACCGGCGCCGGCGATCTGGTCTGGCGCTATGACCGTGACGGCCCGCAGCCACGGCAGATCATCCCGGCTTCGGTTGCCGCCGACATGGCCGGCATGATGAGCCACGTCGTCAGCGAAGGCACCGCACGCCGCGCCATCCTCGACGGCATTCCGGCTGCAGGCAAGACCGGAACCACCAACGCCTATCGCGACGCCTGGTTCGTCGGTTACACCGGCAACTTCGTGTGCGGCGTGTGGTACGGCAACGATGACTATTCGCCGACCAACCGCCTGACCGGCGGCGCGCTGCCTGCCCAGACCTGGCACGACATCATGACCGCGGCGCATCGCGGCGTGGAAATCAAGGACATCGCGGGTGTCGCAGCGCCGGCGAAACCGACGGCTGCGGCCGCGGCCAAAATCGCCGCCGGCGAAGCGGATGAAAATCCTGCGCCGCCGCCGATCCTGACCAAACGTGGCGCCGATATTCTGGTGCGCGTAGAAAAGATGCTGGATGAAGCCGCCAAAACCCTCGGAAAAACCTCCGCTGCCGAGCCGGCCAAGCCTTCACCCTCCAGTCCGCCCAAGCCGGTTTCGGCGAGCGCCGCGGCTTTCCCGGAAGGCTTCGCGGCCGCGACACCCGGCCACCCCGTGACGGCAGCGCCACGCCAGAACTAGTGCTTTCGATTTTTCCGCAAGTTTGCGCTAGGAACTTCAAATCAAAAGCGGCACAAAATATTACAGCGCTCCTCTGATTCCGCAGTTCGCGTTAGAGGGCGCAGCGATTGTTTGCGAACGTCGGAATCGGAGCGCTGGCCGTGCGGCTGATTTTCATCATCTTGCTGGCGCTCGTTCTCGCCATCGTGGTCGGCCTCGGAGCCACCTGGATCACCGCGACGCGCGGCACTGATTTCGGCACGCTGACCATCGGCGCGTGGACCGCGAGGCCGCGGACCGGGACCGCCGACATCGACCCCTATTCGCGCGCGACGATTGCGCGCAGTGGCGAATTGCCCATCGGAACCGGCGACGGCATCGCGTTCCTCGCGACTGCCGACGACAACAAGCGCCCGCTCGACGGCCGCTGTGACGTCATCGTCAGCGGTGTCACGCCGGCGGCGCGATTCTGGACGCTGACGCTCTACGACCGCAAGGGTCACCTGGTGGCGAACTCGCTGCAGCGCTACGGCTTCACCAGCGAGGAGATGGTACGGAGTTCCGACGGGTCGTTCGCGGTGCGCGTGGCATCGCGCGCGCGCGCCGGCAACTGGCTGCCGACCGGCGGAATCGAGCGATATGCGCTGATGCTTCGTCTGTATGACACACCGGTTGGAGTCGCCACGCGAACCCAGCGCGATGCCCCGATGCCCTCCATCGCGACCGGGGGTTGCTCATGATCCGCCTGCTGTTTGCGGTCGTCGGCGGGATCCTGCTCGGCGGGGTCGTGCATCTCGTCAGCGTGCTGGCGTTGCCGCGGATCGCCACGCAGGACGCCTATTCGCGGCTAACGCCGATCACCACGCTGAACGCGGTAACGCCGCTGCCGCTGGCTGATCCCGGCCACTCGCCGATGCCGTTCATGGACCCGGCGTTTGCCGCCGCGGTCTGCCGCTACGACCTGTCGGGCGGATCGATCAAGCTGACGGTGCCGGTGAGCCAGGCCTACACGTCGGTGTCGTTCTACACTCGCAGCGATGTCGCCTATTACGCCATCAACGACCGTTCCGCCGGACGCAAGGTGATCGAGCTCAACCTGATGACCGAAGCGCAGCACGCGGAACTGCCCGAGGAAGAGGACGTGACGGCGGCGGACCGGCTGATCATCGACTCTCCGTCGACGACGGGGCTGATCCTTCTGAAGGCGCTGGCGCCGGAGCCCGGAATGATAGCGCAAGCGCAAGCCTCGCTCGCCGCCGCAAAATGCCGGCTGCAGACCGAGCCGCCCGTTGTGAAGCCCGAAGCGAAGCGGTAGGCGACGGGCAGAACCATTTTGTCGTCATGCCCGGACTTGATCCGGGCATCCATCTTCTCAGAAAGAGATGGATTGCCGGGTTAAACCCGGCAATGACACTCCAGTGCAAATCGATCTACCCGCGCGTGCGCAGGGCGCGGCCGATCACCGGTTGCGCCGTCACCGGGGGATTGGCGGACAGCGCCGCAAGGTGCCCGATCAGGCGATCGGCGTCCGCGGCTATTCCGTCGGGCGCGTGCACCACCAGATGCTCGAGCGCCCAGCGATAGGATGCGA
>JBDTCP010000045.1:0-5599 GCA_039923555.1 Nitrobacter sp. | reverse complement strand
CGACGACGGCCTGCGCCTTTGTGGTGGCGTTGCTCGGCAGCATCGCGATGTGGTGGGTCTATTTCCATCTCGGCGCCGAAGCCGGCACGGAGCATATTTCACAATCTGCGGATACCGGAAGGCTGGCTCGGCTGGCCTATACATATCTGCATCTGCCGATCGTCGCTGGAATTGTGGTATCCGCCGTCGGCGACGAACTGCTGCTCGCACATCCGGATGGGCATGTCGGTGCTAAGGAAATCCTGACCATCATCGGTGGACCACTGCTCTATCTGATCGGGACGATCCTGTTCAAGCAGGCCATCCGCGGCATTTTCCAGCTATCGCATCTGGTCGGAATCGGCCTGTTCATCGTGCTGATTCCGTTCGCCGCCCGATTCACACCACTGTCACTCGCGGCGGTCGCTGCGGCGATCCTGATGATCGTCGCGGCGTGGGAAGCGATCTCGCTGGGACCAGGCTCGCGTCAGTCCGATGACGCCTGACACAATGAAACGCTTCAGGACACCAGTGCGTGAACCGAAAACATCCCGTCGGGGTCGGTCCATGACGCCGTCGGCGTCCAGCCCGAGCCTTTCGCCAGGGCGGTGAAGCGGTCGAGGCTGTATTTGTAGCTGCTCTCGGTGTGGATGCTCTCGCCGGCGCGAAACGCGAAGCTGCGGCCCCGGATGCGGACGGTCTGCGGCTTCTTGCTGACAAGGTACATCTCGATCCGGTGGCGCTCGCGATTGTAGATCGCGCGATGGGTGAATGCGGACAGGTCGAAGTTGCCGCCGAGTTCGCGGTTGATGCGAGCCAGCACATTCAAGTTGAATCGCGCCGTCACTCCGGCGGCATCGTTGTAGGCGTTGTAGAGCACACGTTCGCTCTTTTCGAGATCAATGCCGATCAGCAACTGCGCGCCTTCGCCGAGAATCTCACGAGCGCTGCGCAGGAAGCGGCAGGCTTCGTAGGGCTCGAAGTTGCCTAGCGTCGAACCTGGAAAGAAGCCGACCTTCGGCATTGCTCTGACCTGATCGGGCAAGGTGAATGGCGCGGTGAAATCAGCCGTCACCGGATGGATCTGGAGGTGCGGGAAGTCCTCGCGCAATTCGTGCGCCTGCGCGTTGAGAAAATCCCCCGATATGTCCACCGGCACATAGGCGGCGAATTCGCACGCGCTGAGTAACAGCCGGACCTTGGTGGTGGCGCCGGCGCCAAATTCCACCAGCGCCGCATTGTGCGGAATGATCGCGGCGATATCAGCCGCCCGGTCGCGCAGGATGCCGAGTTCGGTGCGGGTCGGATAGTATTCCGGCAATTGGGTTATCTGCTCGAACAGTTCGGAGCCGTTGGCGTCGTAGAAATACTTCGGCGAGAGCTGTTTGGGGTGCCGGGTCAGTCCTGCGATGGCATCGCTCCCGAAACCCGGCGTCGTTTCGTCAGATCGGGGTGCTCCGGCCAAAGCGGCGGCGTGAAGAGTCATGACAGTCTCCGGGCGCGCGTAGCAACGCATTTTGAATTGACGATCATCAGGCGCCGTAGTCCGCGAGGCGCAGACCGGTGAATTGCCAGCGGTGGTGTGGATAGAAAAAGTTCCGGTAGGTGACGCGGCTGTGCTCCTCCGGTGTCGCCAGCGACGAGCCGCGCAGCACAAACTGGTTGACCATGAACTTGCCGTTGTATTCGCCGAGCGCGCCCTCGATCGCGCAATACCCCGGGTAGGGCGAGTATGAGCTTCGCGTCCATTGCCAGACCATGCCGAACGCACCCTCGAGTTGTCCCGCCCGCGCTGCAACCTCCCATTCCATCTCGGTCGGCAAATGCTTGCCGCTCCAGCGTGCGAATGCATCGGCCTCGTAATAGCTGACGTGGCAGACCGGCGCGTCTGGATCGACCGGTCGCAAGCCGGCAAGCGTCATGATTTGCCAGCCGTCGCCGGTCTTGTGCCAGTGGCCCGGCGCTTCCCACTCCTCGTTGGTGGCGGCGGCGAAACCGTCCATCAGCCACAACGTCGCGGTGCGATAGCCGCCGTCGTTCATGAAAGCAAGCCAGTCCGCATTGGTGACGAGATTTCGCGCAAGTTTTACCGGTCCGACCAGCGCGCGATGTGCGGGCTTCTCGTTATCGAAATGAAAGTTGTCGCCTTGATGACCGATGGTATGGATGCCCTGGTTCAGCGTGATCCATCCGCCGACGTCCCCGCGTGGCGACGCCGGGAAGGTCCACGATGCGTCATAGGCAGGTGGAATCGGATTTTGCGCGAAGGCGTGTAAAATGTCCGTCAGCATCAATTCCTGATGCTGTTGTTCGTGATTGAGGCCGGCTTCGACCAGCGGCACCAGTGTGGCCAGCATTTTGTCGTCCGCATCGTGGAAGAATTTGACGACCGCGGCATCGACGTGCCGACGATAGGCAGTGACCTCTTCGGCACCGGGGCGGGTCAGATGGCCACGCTGGGCCCGGGCATGCCGCGGGCCGGCGCTAACGTAATAGGAATTGAACAGGAAGGCGTAATCGGCATGGAACGGGACATAGCCGGGACTATACTCACCAAGCAGGAATTGTTCCCAGAACCAAGTGGTATGAGCGCGGTGCCATTTTGCCGGACTGGCATCCGGCATTGATTGCACCAACTGATCCTCTGGCGACAGCGGCCCCGCGCGCCGCTCCGTTTCGTCCCGGACAGCGAGAAATGCGTCAGTCAACCGGCCGGCCAGCGTCTCTGAACTGGAAAACAGCGACGGGCTCGGAGCGGCCATTGCGGCCGCGGCAGACGCTGGATTCGTCACGGAAATCTCCGGTTTGGGAGAGAACGCTGCTCTGGACGATGAGTTCCGCAGAACGACCAGCCTCGCATGGTCCCTCCTAGATGGGTGCTTCGCACCGGAGTTAAAGGTGACCGGCGCCGATCTGTTCGCCGTCGGGCTCGTTCCTGCGGCTCCATCCGCATCCCTAGACCCGGGTATCAGGCATGGCAGTTCCCCGGCAATTTACTTTATTGCGTACCTGTTTCGGGCTATATACATGCGAACTGCGACGGGCCGCTCGCGGCCCCCCGAACTTGCGGCAAAAGGATGTGATGATGAGCATTAACGAATTCATTGAGAACGAGCTGAAGTCGAACGACGTTGTGCTGTTCATGAAGGGCACGCCGCAATTTCCGCAGTGCGGTTTTTCGGGGCAGATCGTCCAGATTCTCGACCACATCGGCGTCGGCTACAAGGGCCTGAACGTTCTCGAATCGCCCGAACTGCGCGACGGCATCAAGGCCTACTCGAGCTGGCCGACGATCCCGCAGTTGTACGTCAAGGGTGAATTCGTCGGTGGCTGCGATATCGTCCGTGAGATGTTCCAGGCGGGCGAGTTGCAGAAACTGTTCGGCGACAAGGGTGTCACGGTGAGCGCGCCGGCATCGGCCTGACGACGGCTGGCCGCGTTATGGTCCGGCGCGACTCGAAGTCGTCATTGCGGATATAACGACGCTGGGCGTCGATGCGATCGTCAACGCAGCGAATGAATCGCTGCTCGGCGGTGGTGGTGTTGACGGCGCGATCCATCGCGCGTCGGGCCCGCAACTGCTCGCGGAGTGCCGGGCGCTCGACGGGTGCGTGACCGGTGATGCCAGGATCACCGGGGGCTACAGGCTCCTGGCGCGGCAAGTCATTCATGCGGTCGGCCCCGTCTGGCGGGGCGGCCGGTCCGGTGAAGATGAACTTCTCGCTTCGTGTTATCGCCGCGCCATAGCGCTGGCTCAGGCGAACAATCTCCAATCGATAGCCTTTCCGGCCATTTCCACCGGCGTCTATCGTTTTCCGGCCGCCGATGCGGCGAGGATTGCGGTGACAACGGTGATCGCTGCGTTGGGAGAGGCTCCCTCTATTTCGCAAGTCATATTCTGTTGCTTTTCCGACGATAGCGCGCGACTGCATCGGCAAGCGCTGTTGGAGGTTCCCGGCTCCTGCGTTGAGTGAGCGCGCCGTTAAGCTCCCCGGTGCGAACCTGGGACGTTGCGATGAGGCGTGTGGTTGCAGGACCAGAACCTTAACAACTGGCGGCGGTTCTCAGGTAGCCATTTTCATTGCCAGAGCATTTTCCGGCTAAGTGGAATCCGGTTAGCGTAAAAAAATGCTCTCCATCAATAGTTTGCGCGTATTCTGATCGCAAAACCGGTATCCACTTTTGCGGAATACGCGCTAGGAGATCATGGATGAAAATACGATATGTCGCCGTGGCGGCGATGACGCTATGCTTGGCTTCCAGTTTCGCGCATGCAGACCAGCCGGGCGCAGACTGGATGAAGGCCGATCAGGTTACTCAGACGGCGAAGGGATATACCAACTTCAGCAAGATCGAGGCCGATGACGGCCATTGGGAGCTGGAGGCCGATCTCAAGGGCGTCCGTTACGATCTTCATGTCGATCCGAAGATTGGCGAAGTCACCAAAAGCGAACCGGATAGCGACTGATCCGCACTTCCGTACCGCAATAAAAAAGCCCCGGACATCCGGGGCTTTTTCTTGAACTGAGACGGTACGGATCAGCGCGAATAGAATTCGACGATCAGATGCGGTTCCATCTGCACCGCGAAAGGCACATCCGTAAGGTGCGGGATGCGGATGAACTTCGCGGTCTGCTTGTTGTGATCGGCATCGATGAAATCGGGCACGTCGCGCTCGCCGAGCTGATTGGCTTCGAGCACAACAGCGAGCTGCTTCGAGGCGTCCTTGACCTCGACGGTGTCCCCGATCTTGAGCTTATAGCTTGAGATGTTGACGCGCTTGCCGTTCACCTTGACGTGGCCGTGGTTGATGAACTGGCGCGCGGCGAACATGGTGGCGACGAACTTGGCGCGGTAGACCACCGTGTCGAGACGGCGCTCGAGCAGGCCGATCAGGTTCTCGCCGGAGTCGCCCTTCATGCGGGTCGCCTCGACATAGATGGCGAAGAACTGGCGCTCGGAAATGTTGGCGTAATAGCCCTTGAGCTTCTGCTTGGCGCGAAGCTGGGTGCCGAAGTCGGAGAGCTTGCCCTTGCGGCGCTGGCCGTGCTGGCCGGGACCGTATTCACGCTTGTTCACGGGGCTCTTCGGGCGGCCCCAGATGTTCTGGCCCATACGGCGGTCGAGTTTGTACTTGGCTTCTGCACGCTTTGTCATCGCGTCCTCTTTCTATGGTTTGAGGAAAACGCGCCCTCCTGTGCAGATGATCTGGGCATGATCTTAATCCGAAAACCGGAAGACCACTTTTCGGGATCATGCCAAATCCGCTGCCGACAGGTCCGCCTCAAAAGCTTGAGGGAGGACCACGGGTCGCGAAACGCAACGCGGGCCGAAACCGGCCCGCGAGCAGGCGTTTTCTAGGGGTAAACCGCTGTCCTGTCAAACAAAAGCGGCGGTGCTTTCGAGCCGCAACCGTCTGTTTCGGGCCATTTCCGGGCGATTACCAACGGACCTGACGCCAATCGATCGCGCTACTTCGCGGGCGAGGCCAGCGGTTTGGTCTTGTCGACAACTGTAGATCCCAAGGACCTTCAACGGTTTGTCGCCACTGACCTTGGCGTCATGGACGGCCCCGGCCGGAATCGAATAGGAATCGCCGGCTTTCAGATGCAGCGGCGGT
>JBDTCP010000044.1:0-6879 GCA_039923555.1 Nitrobacter sp. | reverse complement strand
CGAGCGGTTCGATCATGGCGCGCGGCGCCATCGGCCGGTCGATGACGTAGCCGTCGCAACTCTCGCGCAATGCAGAAGTATCGGCATCGGTGACCCCACAATCGGCGAGCAGCGTCTCCACCAGCGCGTCCATCGGCGCCGTGCCAAGACGCCCGGTAAGCCAGTGTCCGGTCTGCCAGTTCGGGGCGTCGGTCCAGACATCGATCGCGGCGGGAAATGCCGGATAAGGCCGCGCATCCCAGGTCCACAGATGAATCGCCGACGCATCGATCATGCGCCCGCCATAGACAACGGAGACCGGATTATCCGCATCCGCCGCGCCGAACGAGGGATCCAGTTTGCCGAGAAAGGCTTGCAGGTAGCGACGCTGGATCAGATCGTCACGGTTGCCGCTGGAGAAATACGGCAGGTGGTTCTCCGACGATTTCGGATCGGGAAACACGCTTGGCTGGTTGGCGCCCTTGTCCACCGCCGGACAGCCGGCCTCGGTGAACCAGATCGGTTTGCTTTGCGGCTCCCACGCGGTCGGGCTTGCAAGCTCCGCGCCGCTGACACGCTCGCAATGCGCCGACGACCACCACGCCCTGATGTCCTTGACGCGAAAGGTCCACGGCTTGCCGAGGCTGTCGGTGATCGGCATGCGATTTTGCGCGGCACGCGCTGCGTCATCGGTGTAGTACCAGTCGAACCCCTCGCCGCTGTAGACGTTATCAGCGAGATAGCCGATGTCATAGGTCGAGGCCGCGATGCTCGAATCGAGATGTCCGGCCTCGTCACGCCAGTCGGCAAGCGGCGCGTAGTAATCGATGCCGACAACATCGATCGCGCTGGATGCCCACAGCGGATCGAGCGGAAAGCGGACCTCCGATGCGCTGGCATCGACGACATCGGCGCCATATTCGGTCCAGTCCGCGCCATAGGTCACGATCGTCGACGAGCCCACGATGGCTTTCACTTCGGTCGCAAGCGACACCAGCGCGTTAACGGCGGGATACACGCCCGCGCCGGAGCGCACCCGCGTCAGTGATCGCAACTCCGATCCGATCATGAAGGCGTCGACACCTCCGGCCGATACGACAAGGCTGGCGTAATGCAGGATCATGTTGCGGTAATTCCAGCTTCCCCCGGAGAAGAAGTTGCCGACCTGCGTCGCCGCCGCGGCCGTGCCCTGCGGCGAACCCGCCTGCCCCGGCGCGGGGTCGCAGGTGATGCGGCCCCGCCAGGGATAGGCCGGCTGCGACGCGGCTCCGCTCCACGGATCGGTCAGGCCGTTACCATCAGGAATATCCATCATGATAAAGGGATAGAACGTGACCTTGAGGCCGCGCGCTTTCAGCTCTGCGATCAGATGCACAACGCTGTCATCGGACGGCGTACCGCCGAACGCCGGACGGCCATCGACCTGCGACACCACATAGGCGCCCGCCCGCGTCACGCCCGCCACCGACCAGCCGGCGCCGCTGGTGACTTTGCTCGCGCTGTCGATGCCGGGGCGAATGATGCAAGAGCCCGCGCGAAGGTCAGATCCGAACCACGCAACGACCACGGCGACACGTTCGAGATTCGGGCACACGGCCTGCAGATCATCGAGCGCTGCGACCACATCGGACTCGGCGTTCGGCACATGACGGTTTTCCGGCGCAGACTGACCGGGGCCGAGAAGCTCAACGACGGTCGACGGCTCGTAACCGACTTCGGTGGTGCCGGGGATCAGCGTCACCGCGCGCGCCATCTGTTCGAGCTTGCCGATGGGGCGGATGATCTCGAACGAGAGCTGCGGAATGCGGTTGCCGAAATTTGCGAGCGACAGTCGCTCGAACACGACATAGGCGACTCCGCGATAGGCCGGCGCGTTGCCCGCGCCTTCCTTGGCCACGATCAGATCGTCCGGGGCCTGATCCTCGGTGCCGCGATGAACGCGGAACGTCAGACCGGAGACATCCAGCGGGCTGCCGTCGACCCAGATCCGTCCGACCCGTCCGATCACGCCCTCGCACAGCCCGACCGCGAAGTTGGCGAAATAGCTGTAGGTGGTGGTCATTGTGCTCGGTCCGCTGAACAGGCCGCCCTTGCCGCCGGACGACGACGTTTCGTTGCTGACGACCTCTTCAAGCTGCGTCGCCCAGATCACCTGACCGGACAGCCGCGCGCGGCCGTAGACGCGCGGAATCGGGGCGCCCTCGGTCGAGGCCATCACGTCGAGATCGGCGAGCCGCGGCCCGACGACGTTTTGGTTGCCGGGGCCGAACAGCTTGCGGTCGATCACATTGCCGACCAGCGCGCCGGCGATGCGGCCCGCGATTGCGCCGGCCGGACCGAACAACGCGCCAGCCGCGCCGCCAGCGACGGAAAGAACGAGCGCTGCCATCAGGCGGATACTCCTGGAAAACGAAAAGCGTAAGCCAGTCGCCGCCGCCACCACGGCGCCAGCGCGATCTCGCAGACGGCGGCGCCATCGTGCGCATGAATCATGCTGCGTTCGCTCGATGCGAGCGCGACATGCTTGGCAACGTATCCGTCGCGCCAGCGAAACAGCAGCACATCGCCCGGCCCGAAGTCGTCGCGTGCGACCGGAACGAGATGACGCAACGCCGCCGCAGCCAGCGTCTCCTGACCCTTCGCCTCGGCCCAGTCCGGCGCATAGGGCGGCGCCGCTTCAGGCTCGTCGCCGATACAATTGCGCCAGACGCCGCGCACGAGGCCGAGGCAGTCGCAGCCGACTCCCTTAAGCGAGGCCTGATGCCGATAGGGCGTGCCGATCCAGGTACGGGCTTCCGCGACGATGGCCGCGCGGGTCAGATGTGCTGATGTCACGAGGCCGCTCCTTCACAACACCTTGCTGCCATTGCCGTTATCCAGCGAACCGGGCAGCGGATAGCTCACGACGAAATCGTTGCCGGGAATCTGTGGAAAGCCGCGAAAATTGTCGGTGTTTGCAAAGCGGTCGCGACAGGTCGCGAAACTCTTGTCGCAACCGGCGGTGATCGCGAAGCTATCGCCGACCGCAATCGGCTCGGCCATCGCTTGCCACAGTGACAGCCGAACTTCGCCCGCGACAACGCGATGCTGTTTCACTTCAATCGCAAGACCGGCATTGGCGCCGCCGGCCCACACCACGCGCCCGGCGCTGAACCAGCCATCGGCAAAAGCATTAAGGCCCGATACCGCGACGATCGACGTTCCTTCGATCGCCGTGACCGCGCCGCTGCCGCGATACGCGGCATTGCCTAGATCGATCCGGCATCTGGTATCTCCGAGATCGGCGCCGCAACGCGCCGTAAAGAGACGCCCGCTATCCTGTGACAGCGCATCCGTCAGCCCGCGCAGCTCCGCTGTGAACGCCTGTCCCTCGCGCCGGACTTCGCCGAGCGTGCCACGCGCGGTCAGAATTTTCAGTGAGACGTCGCTCCAGTCGATCAGCCAGGTTGCGACATCGGCGGCATCGTAGCGTCCGGCGGAGAGATCGGCTTCGGTCAGGGAGTCGTCAGAGAACGCACCGGAAATTTCAGCACCATCGACCGACAGATCGAATCGGCTGGTCGCTTCCGACGCGCTCAAGCCGGTCGCGGCGCGGCAGATGACGCTGCCGATCGCGAGATCGCAGTCGTGATCGGTGAAGCCAAGCACGACGCCGTCGCGCCGCGTCACGACCCGGCAGCGCGCCAGCGTCGTCGCGCCGGAGTCCAGCTTTGCTTGAAGCGCGGAGGGGATGCTTCTCACAGGCGAATCTCCACCAGCGGAATTTTTGGAATGGCGCCGGCGGCGAAGGTCGCCAGATCGACCTCGAGGTAATCGGTGTCGAACCGCACCGGCACATCGAAATTGAATCCTGCGGTGACGGCTGCCCCCGTCGGCGGAATATGCCCTGCAAGAAACGTCACGACGCCGGTGGTGACATCGCAGGTGAAGGCCGAGCCCGCCGCAAGCTCAACGTTGGCGACAGCGACGCGCACGCTGCCGCTCACCGGCTTGGCGATCGCGCGCGCATAAGGCGCGAACGCACCGCCATAGGTCTTTACCAGTTGAAACGCCGATGTCGTGCCGTCGCCGACGCCGATGACCTGATCGAGCGGCGAGATCGCGATGCCTGTCGCCGCCGAGCAGCAATCCAGCCGGTCACGCCAGCGGAAACCATAAAGCTGCCCGCGCCGCTCCTCGAAGAAAGCAACGACGGCCTGCAAGGCGTCGAACGTCTTGACGCCGTAACCGGCGTCGTAGCGCCGCCGCGACTGCGCCCAGCGGGCATTGCGCGCCTCGCGCCCCGAGCCGAAGCTGACGATGTCGGTGCGCCGCTCCGGCCCGCCCGCGCTCTTCAGCGCGACATCGAGCGGAAACAGGATTTCATGGAAACTGGTCATGATGGTTGCCCGTTTCGGCCGTCATCCTGAGGAGCTGCGCGTAGCGCAGCGTCTCGAAGGATGAACCGCCAGGAATAACCTCATCCTTCGAGGCTCACCGCAAAGCGGCTCGCACCTCAGGATGACGCTCTTGGTGTTCACAAGCTTCGCTGTCCCCGCGCCACCGCGCGTGCGATCTGGCCGGTGACATAGCTTTCCGAGCGACGGAAACTGTCGAGATCGGGTGTCGCGATCTGCACCGTGATGCTATTGCCGCCGCCGTTGCCGGAAACGCCTAGCCGGCCGTCGGGACCGCGCGCCAGCGGCATGATCGCTTCCGGGCCCGCCTCGCCGGCCAGACCAACGCCACCATCCATCATCGGAAAATAACTCGGTGTGCCGATCACGCCACCCGATGCGAACGGCTTGACCGCGCCCAGCGCATTGGCTTGCGCGGCAACTGCCGTCGATGCGCTTCCGGTGAGGCCGGAGAACAGGCTGGAGATGCCGCTGGTAAGACCCGCTGCGAGCGGCTTGAACGCGGCGGTCACCGCGAGGCTCGAGACGCGCAGCGCCAGCATCTTCAGCACGTCGTCGAACTGCTTGCCGCCGGTGATCGAGGTGGAGAACGCCTGCGTCATCGCGCGCGCAAAACCACCCGCGCTGATCGTCAGCGCCTGGGTTTTGGCGGTGATGCTGTCGAGCGTGCTCGATGCATCCTGCAAACTTGTGTCGCCAGCCATCACATTCCTCCCTTTCGCGGCGCGTCGGGAAACCGTGCCAACAGATCGTCGAAGTCCGTCCGCACCAATGGCGGGACAGAAGGCCCGCGCACTGCATGGATCGCCTGCGCCGGCTCGCGCGGCGTCATCCGCCAGAACGCATCCGGCGCGAGGCGCAGCACGCCGAAACCAAATCCCATCGCCTCGTCCCATGGAAACGGCTTCACTGCGCAGCGCCTCCATCAAAGGTCGCGGCGATCAACTCCGCCGCGATTTTGACAAAGCCTGCCGCGCCGCCCTCCGCCGTCATCGCGGCCACCTCGTCATCGGTCACCGCTTCGCCGGCGCCGCGCAGTCCCGCACCGATGATGCGGCTCAGATCGCGCGCCGACAGCCGCCCCGTTCCGAACCGTTCGGCCAGCGCCACCAGATCGTCGGCACCGAATGCAGACTCCAGTTCCGCCAGCGCGCCGAGCGTCAGCACCAGCGTGCGCTGTCGTCCACCAAGCTGTGCGTCGATCTCGCCGCGATATTTGTTGGGCATAGAAAAGATCCTGTTTTTCCCTCTCCCCTTGTGGGAGAGGGTGCCTGAGCAAAGCGAAGGCGGGTGAGGGGTAGGCCCTCGCGATCGAATACGCCCCTCGCCCGGCACGGCCTTCGGCCGCGCCACTCTCTCCCACGAGGGGAGAGGGAAGAAAGCAAATCTCACATCGCCGTAAACGTCAGCGCGCCGGCAGACTCCAGCGCGAGGTCGAACGTCACCTCGCCGTTGTGCTCGCCGGAGAATTCGAGACTCGATATCTGGAACAGGCCCTCGATGGTGCCGAAGTCGGGCACCACCACCTGACAGTCGCTGATCGCGCCGTCGAAAAACGCCTGCCGCACCAGCGCATCGGATGCGGCATCCTTGAACAGGCCGCGCCCCGAAAGCGAAGCGCGCTTGACGCCGGCGCCCGCCAGAAGCTCGCGCCAGCGATCGGTCGATTCCGCATTGGTGATATCGACGATCTCGGCGTTGAATGCGATCCGGCGGCTGCGCAATCCCGCGACGGTGACGAAGCTCGCGCCGTCGCTCATCTTCAGCAGCAGGTCCTTGCCCTTTTGTGCGCCCATGACGGCTCCTTGATTTAGGTTGTCGGTTCGGTCACGGCGCGGAACCGCACCTGTGCATGATAGGTGCGCCCGTCGGATTCGCGCCGGATGTCCGCGACCGCGAAGCGAAAATTGACCAGCCGGTGACCTGTGAGCGTCAGCGGCGCATCGTCGAGCGCTTGCAGCACCGCACCGGCGATCGCATGAGCCTCGCCCTGCCCGCCCTGGCGCGAGCGCGCGTGCAGCGTGATCTGGTGCTCCTGGGTCGGCCCGTCATCGACCGACGCATCCGTGATGCGCGCCTCGCCGACGCTGATATAGGGCAACAGCGCACCGCGGGGCGGCTCGTCATAGACCCGCGCGCCGCCGAGCGCGGCATGAAGGGCGCTGTTGGCGGCGAGCGCATCGTGCACGGCAGCGCGAAGCGCGGCGTTGGCGCTGGTCATGGTGATGTCCTTCTGAGGATGAAACGATCAGAGCCCGCGGACGCGATAGCTCGCGATCATGGCGCTGACACTGGCCGGCATGATCGCAACCGTCTGGCCAATGGCGATCAGGCCGCGGTTCTCGTACCAGTGCGCCACCAGCGTCCGCACTGCATGGCGCAGCACATCCGGCACGTCGGTCGCGGCGGTGCCGAAGCCGATCTCGACGTCGAGCTCGATGCCGGCCGTCGTGCGTCCCGGCACCGGCAGCGCCCAGCAGGGCGCGATCACGCCACCCGCCTT
>JBDTCP010000043.1:0-12557 GCA_039923555.1 Nitrobacter sp. | reverse complement strand
CGCTCCGCCGCGCAGCCGGTCGGCAAAATGACCGATCGCCAAAGCATAGGCTTCCGCCGGGTTGTACTTCATGAAGACCCGAAAATTCTGCAACATCAGGAAACCCGGCCCTTCGGCGCCGGCCGGCGCAAGCAGATAGGCGCGGTCGGCGGGATGCGGAAACGCCTTGTTGCCCGCACGCCGGATGCCAAGATGCTCCCATTGGGCGAGCGTCATCGCCTTGGCGCGATCCGCCAGCATGTAGTTGAAGTTCTGGGGCACCACGACCTCATAGCCCCAGCTCTTGCCGGCCTGCCAGCCGTCCCTCTTCAGGTTGTTAGCGGTGGACGCGATCAGATCGGCGGGATCGTCAACCACGTCGCGGCGGCCGTCGCCGTCGCCATCGACCGCATAGCGCTTGAACGCCGTCGGCATGAACTGCGTAGGACCGAACGCGCCCGCCCACGAGCCGCGCATCTGCTCCGGCCGCAGATCGCCTCGATTGAGAATTTCCAGGGCCGACAGGAATTCGTCGCGAAAATATTTCTGACGGCGGCCAACGCAGGCCAGCGTCGCGGTGGATTGCAGCACGCTGCGATCGCCCATCTGGGTCGAATAATTCGATTCGATGCCCCAGATTGCCGCAATCGCGTAACGATCGACGCCAGAGGCTTTCTCGACCGCGTCGAACTGCGGCTTGTAGGTCGCGAGAATCTCGCGACCTTTTGCGAGTCTCGTGTCGTTGACCAGGATATCCAGATACTCCCAGATTGCCTTGGTGAATTCAGGTTGCGAGTCCATCAAATCCATGATTCGCAAGTCAGGCGACAGCCCCGCGGTAAAGCGCTCGAAATTCTCACGCGTAACGTGACGGCGTGCCGCGTCGGGCCACATCGCCGCAACGCAATTCGGGAAACTCGCCGCGGCCTCGCGAATCGCGTTCGCGGTCATCAGCGGATGGCCCGATGCGCCATCTTCGCCGCTCCAAGGCAACACGGCGGAACTCGCTGGCTGCTTCGGGACGGGCTGAAGTTCTGCCGATCCGCCGCGCGGCATCTGGGACCCGCCCTGCCCGCGCTTGGTCAGCGAGCCGGTGAACATATTATCGAGAAAACCTTGGATTCCCCCACCATTCGATGTCTGCGCGCGCGCCTCGCCGGGCAGCACAAGCACCGCAAGCGCCACGGCCGCCGCCAGCATTCCCGTTCCGCGCATTCGTGCTCGCATCATCAAGACCATGCCTGACCCATATCGATGAGTATCCCCGATCTCAGGAGGCCCTGTCACGGTTTCCATCGGCTTAATGGCGGGTCTTTTTTTACGGCCAGGTGACGACAATTGGTCGCGGTTACATCCGATACGGCTCACAGCGGCAGCGGATTGCGCTCGTTGCAGGTCTGGCACGCATCATACATCCGCCTTTGTTCCAGGCTGCAAACCGGCTAACAACAGCAACCGATCGCTCGTCCCGCCCGTAATGCAATCCGAAGAACCGATATGAAAATCCGCAAAGCCGTGTTCCCGGTCGCCGGCCTCGGCACCCGCGTCCTCCCTGCCACCAAAGCCATGCCGAAGGAAATGCTCACGATCGTCGATCGGCCGCTGATCCAGTACGTGGTCGATGAAGCCAGGGAAGCCGGCATCGAGCATTTTGTTTTCGTCACCGGCCGCAACAAGAGCACGATCGAGGATCACTTCGACTGCCAGTTCGAACTTGACGAAACGCTGAAGGCGCGCGGCAAGAAGGCCGAGATGGATCTGCTGGCGCAATTCCAGCCTGAGGCGGGCGCCATGAGTTTTACGCGGCAACAGGCGCCGCTCGGGCTCGGCCACGCGGTATGGTGCGCCCGCGACATCATCGGCGACGAGCCCTTCGCGGTGGTACTGCCCGACGAACTGGTGCTGAACACGCCTGGCTGCCTCAAGCAAATGATGCAGGCGGCGGAAACGCTCGGACCGAAGTCCAACGTCGTCGCGGTCGAAGCCGTGCCCGACGACATGACCCACAATTACGGCATCTGCGGCGTCGGCAAGCGCAGCGGCAACACCTTTGAGATCGACGGCATGGTGGAAAAGCCGCCAAGAGGGACGGCGTCCTCCAATCTTTCCATTACCGGTCGCTACATCCTGCAACCCGAGATATTCAAGATTCTGGAAAACCAGAAACATGGCGCCGGGGGCGAAATCCAGCTCACCGACGCCATGATCGGCCTGTCGAAATCGCAAACGTTCTACGGCCTCGAATTTGCGGGCGAGCGCCACGACTGCGGCTCGCGCGCGGGTTTCCTGCGCGCCAACATCGCATTCGGAATGGCGCGCCCCGATCTCCGCGACGGCTTGCGTGCGGAAATGAAGAAGCATCTCGAGACGTAACCGCCGTGAACAGCTACGAGGCCCTGCGCGATTACTTGAAACGGCAGACTGCGGTCGAGCTCGTGCTCAGTTTTGAGCAGATCGAAGAGATCATCGACGCGGGATTGCCGCGCGCGGCTCAGCGCGCGTCATGGTGGGACACAACACGCGCGCCGGATGAAAAGATGCCGCAGCGCGAGGCCTGCATTGCGGCAGGTTATGTCGCCACGCGGCTCGACGACGGCGTCCGTTTTCGCCGCGCAGACGCCCGGCGGCCGCGCTTCAAGTAGCGTCTCGGTCAGTTCAAATTTCACCAGATTGTGGAACTTAACGACGAATCGAATTAACCATTCGGGCACGTATGCGGCGGGACTATTGTCTCCGATAACCACGGAACACGGCCCATGACCTACGCCGCGCCTCCACCTAACACCGATACCTCGTCGCGCGTTGAAGCGCTTGACTTGCTGCGTTTGCTCGCAGTGCTGGGCGTCATCGTCTACCACTATGGCTTTCGAGGACCGACCGTCGGCGACGGAACGCACGTTGCCATCCCGGAGATCGCTTCGTTCGCCGAATATGGCTTCCTCGGCGTTCCGGCGTTCTTCGTGATCAGCGGTTTCGTCATTGCCTATTCAGCCGAAGGGCGCACCGCCACCGGTTTCGCCATCGCGCGTTTCAGCCGGATCTATCCGACTTTCGTACTCTGCATGACGCTCACATTCCTGACCGTGCTGATGATAGGCCGACCCGATTTCACAACCAGCGCAGGCCAGTGGATTGCCAACCTGTTGATCGCCGCGCCGGCGCTCCATCATCCCTATATGGACAGCGCCTACTGGTCGCTGGTCATCGAGGTCACTTTCTACGCATGGGTCACGGCGCTGATTGCAGCCGGACTGTTTCCGCGCCGCATCGATGCGATCGTTCTGGCATGGCTTTGCCTGTCGATGGCTAACGAATTGACCATCGACGCGCGCTTCATCGAAGTTGTCTTTCTGGCGGATGACGCCGGCTATTTCGCGACCGGGCTGATGATCTACGAGTTCTACCGGGGCCGGCGCGATCTCCTGCTTTACGGCATCCTCTGTCTGTCGGCCGGCGTGGCGGTCTTCCACGCGGTTCATTCGCTGGCCTGGCTCCGCTCGCACTCCGGCACGACATTCGACGCGTGGATCGTCGCCGTGATCTGCCTCGCCTCCATCACGGCCGTCCTGCTGGCGACGCAAATCAAGCGGCTTCCAGGTCCGCCACGGCTGGTGATTGCGGCCGGCGGAATGACCTATCCGCTGTATTTGCTGCATCAGCAGATCGGCTACACGCTTTTTGTGCGGGTGGCCCCGGCCAACGCCAAACTCGGGGTGACGGCGATCATCCTCGGCATCGGCTTCGCCAGCTGGATTCTCTGGCGATATGTCGAGAGACCACTCCAGAGCGCGATCCGAAACCGCCTGACCGGCTGGGCAGCGCGGCTGGGATGGCCGTCAAAGCCCAAGCTTGTCGCGCACTCCAATCCCTGAGCTGGCCAGCATACCGGAACACGCTGAATTTTTTCACGCATTCGTGTGGCCATCGAACACCGGCAGCCGTAACAATCCGGCCTGCATTGCGTACCTAAAGCGACGCGGGCAAGCGCTCGCTACAATCCCGCCCGTCCGACGCGCCGCCGCTTCCATCCCGCGTCCCGGAGCCTCGAGAGGACAATTCCATGCGCAATCCGTTCGGCCGTAATGCCCTCGTCGCGACTGCCGTCGCCGGCACAGTTGCATTGTCGTGGCTGCTCGCCGGACCTTCTCGCGCCGCCGAAGATGCCGTGGTGATCCCGCCACCGGCCATGGATGCGAAGGCTGTCGACGGCATCCAGACTGCGGTCATTGCCGGCGGCTGCTTCTGGGGCGTGCAAGGGGTCTTCCAGCACACCGCCGGCGTGGTCAACGCGGTCTCAGGTTATGCCGGTGGCGCCAAAAGTACTGCCGGCTATAACCTGGTGAGCACCGGCACGACCGGACACGCGGAGTCGGTCGAGATCAAGTTCGACCCGAAGCAGATCAGCTACGGAAAAATCCTGCAGATATTCTTCTCGGTGGCGCATGATCCGACCCAGCTCAATCGCCAGGGACCGGACAGCGGCACGCAGTACCGCTCGGAGATTTTTGCAACCAACGACGACCAGAAAAAGGTCGCAGATGCCTATATCGCCCAGCTCAACGCCGCCAAGGTCTACAAGAAAGCGATCGTGACCAAGGTCGGAACGCTGCAGGGATTTTTCCGGGCCGAGGCCTATCATCAGGACTACCTGACGCTGCATCCCGACCAACCCTATATTGCGTATAATGACATTCCGAAGGTCCAGAATTTGAAGAAGATTTTTGCGCAGAACTATATCGAGAAGCCGACGTTGGTGCGCGACGCGAAAGCCACCAATTAACGCCGCGCAAATCCCGGATGGAGGATCGATGTCCGAGACCAAGACGATACCTGGCAAGGTCATCAAAAATGAAGCCGAATGGCGCAAGGACCTGACGCCGATGCAGTACGCCGTTCTGCGCGAGAAGGCGACCGAGCGGCCGTTCTCCGGCGAATACGAGCATGAGCATCGCAAGGGGACCTATGTCTGTGCTGGCTGCGGGCAGACGTTGTTCGAATCCGACGCCAAGTTTGATTCAGGCTGCGGCTGGCCGAGTTTTACCGCTCCCGCGACAGACAGTCATGTTGATGAGGAACGCGACATCAGCCTCGATATGATTCGCACCGAGGTGCTGTGTTCGAAGTGCGACGGCCATCTCGGCCATGTCTTCAACGACGGACCGGGCCCAACCGGTCTGCGTTACTGCATCAATTCAGCGGCCTTGAAACTCGAGCCCGAATAGCTGCCCCGGCGCCCTGAAAGCGGTCCCGATCGGCTAAGGCGGCCCCGAAAAGGTGAAGCCGGCGATTTAGCCCTTCCACGGCGACATGGCTGAAATCAGCTCACTCTGGCCTCTTTACGATCTATGTCGTTGATATCTATTATCTTATCCCGAGATGTTGAGTTCGGAGATATCAGGTTCGGACGGCGGATTCATCATCCGGGCCTTAAAGGGTCGCAATTTCTGCCTCGCGCACCTATATAACTAACATCATGGACATGCTGCATGGCGGGGGGCCGCCAGTGCCTTGCGCCGCAGCGTCGATCGTTTTCGCGTTCAATTTGCAGAGGTTCCCGCCATGGCATTCAGCTTCAAGAAATCCGCCGAACTGTTTCCCGCTGCGATCCGCAAGAAAAAGCGTGCCGGCTTTGCCTACCGCCGTTTCGATACCGCGGCCGACGCGGTGCGTTTCGCAATCGAGGAACTGCCGGCCGACTCGCTGAACGGCGCATACCTGCAGGTGGATGAAGCCCGGTTCGACCAGAACGGCATCCGCACTCTCTATGAGAGTCGGGACTTTCCACTGCCGCGCCGCACGCCCACGCCAGCGCCGGAGACGGCATCGCAGGACGCGGCGTAATAATCGCCATTAACGCGGCTGCCGATCGAGCCAGCGCCGCAGCATCCGCACGTTGCGGATGTTGGCGCGGAACATCACGTCGAACGCATCGCCGACCACCGGCACCACACCGACCAGCCCGTCGAGCGCGACATTCCCGAGCATCCGCGTCGTGATATGCCACGGCGCGCCCAGCGCCCGTGCTTCACGCACGAGCCACAGCGAGATCGCGGTGGTAACGATATCGCCGATCACCGGGACCAGCCCGATCAGACCGTCGATGCCGTAACGGATGTTCGTTCCCGGCACGATGAAGGCGACATCGAGCAGTTTCGCGATCGCTTCGAGCCGCGCCAGGCGCTGCTCGCGCGTGAGTGGACGAAATGCCGTACTGAACTCGAACGCAAACGGCCCCTGCTGAAAGGCTCCCTGCTGAAACGGATCGGCATCTCGCGGGCCCGAATGAACTTCGCGGCCATCCTGATCGATGACTTTTGAACGCGTCGATGACCCCCGGGACCGGGCGGTGGGACCTGAATGGATGTCATCGTTCAACATTGCGCTCACATGGGAAGGGTCAGCGGCTTTTGCAAGCTGCGTCACGCCGCCGCTGTGAACGAAGGCTGCCATAACCGTTGGCGGGCGAACGCGAATCGGCGACCTTGCTTGGCATCGCAGCAGGTCCTGCCGCGGGTTTCGAAACGTTCAACGGATGAGGAAACGACTGATGAAGATACTTGTTGCCGCAGCTTTTCTCGCAAGCCTGTTCGCGGGCGCTGCCACCGCCATGCCGCTCGGCCCGGTTACGCAGGGCTCGCATTCGGACGTCATTCAGGTCGCAGGCGGATGCGGTCCGGGCAAGCATCGTGGTCCCCACAATGGCTGCCGAAATAACTTCGCCAACCCCGCGGCACACGCCAGCCCGCGCGGCTATCACATCGGCCCCGGCGGACACTGCCGCGGCAACGGCCGCTAAGGTTTCATCATCACGACGTCATAATTGCATGACGTGCGTACGGCGGTGGCCTCTCTCGGTCCGCCGTTTTTCGTGGGGCGGAGAGGGCGTGTGGGGAATCCGCGCGCTTCCACAGTTCCACCGTCATGGCCGGCCTTGATCCGGCCATCCATCTTTCTTCGCGAAGATGGACGGATACGGAGTTAGACGACGCGACAATTCGTCGATTAACACCCTTGGCATCATGCCTCTGCCTCTGCCCCTGTATCTCCCCATCCGTGACGCATCCCTGCCCCATTGCGACGCCACCATTCCATTCCGCGAATGAGGGAGAATCGCATGAGCCAAATTCCGCCGCAGAAATTCGACGCAGAATATGTCGCGCATCTGCGCGAACTGCTCAATATCGCGGTCGAGCAGATCGGACCTGAGCATCGCACGCCGGCGACCAAGGCGAAGATGGCCGAGACCCTCGTGCGCAACGCCGCCGACGGCGTCACCGACGCGCACCATCTGATGCGGCAAGCGGTACGCGCGGGTGAGGACGGCGCAGCCTAGGCGCCGGTTATCTACTCCAAACCGCATGTTGTGCGCTGCACGGCGCCTCGCCATCACCAACGATCTGCATTCCAAGCAATGCGACGCCGCGAGATCGGGAGCGCTGTCAAGCCTTCGCCACCAACCGTGCCAAGATTCGAATCGTTTGATTGGGGCATTGCCAACTGACGGAGACACGCCGATGTCAGAATCTTATTTGACCGAACGCGCCGACACCTGCCGCCGCCTCGCCAGCGAAGAAGACGACGTCACGATCCGCGACCTTCTGTATCATCTCGAAAACGATTATCGCATCAAGGCGCGTCACGCACGGCGGCACGAGCAGGTGGTCGCGTCGCAACAGCACGCTTGATCCTCAGGCTATCGCGTTCGCATCGCAGTCAAGGCGCGCCTTCCGGGCGTGCCTTTTTCATAGCTGGTTCAGAACGAAGATGCCTCACCCGACCGACTTCGCAGGTCGACTCGTCCGCAAGCGAGTGATGAAGTGTCGCGTGCCGAAGGCTACTCGCCCCAGGCGGCGAAGGCTTCGTTGAAGGCGCGCTCGCCGGGCGGCCCCTTCTCGATGGCGATGATGGCGCGACGCTGGTTCGTATAAACCAAAGGCACGTCGAACCACGAACGCTCCTTCAAAAGCTGAAGATTGCGCGAGCGGTCAGACTCGACGTTGGACAGTCCGACCAGGAAGAAACCGTCGGTGACCTTCACCGCAAGCCCCGCCAACGGCGTGCCGCGCGCCTGTTCGTTGGACTTCATCAGGATGCCCGGTACGTTGGAGACGCCGCCGCCATCGAAATCCGCCGGCAGCACGAAAGTCAGCTCCGCGGTATGGCTCGCCGGCAGCGAGGTGTCGGTGTTGCGACGGAACGACATCGTCATCTTGAACTTGCGTTCGGGTATCTCGATGTCGGCGCGCACGGCGATCTCCGGCGTCTTGCCGGCGGCGCCCTTCACCTGCTCGGTGCGCCACACCACCGTGCCGACATACTGCTTGCCTTTGGGATCGTTGGGATCCTCGTCATACAGCACGACGCGCTGCGCCACCGGCGCCAGCGTTTCCGATGACGAGGGCTGGCCCACCCGATCGGTGATCTTCGGTTTCGGCCCCGGTGTCACCGGCTTTGCCGCCTCGGCCGTCTGGTCGGGCGACGACGTGAACAGCCCGCGCACCGTCGAGACCGCCTTCGGACCCCAGACGATGCCGGCGCCCGCCAGGATCAGCACGAGGCCGACGGCGATCGCGCTCTTGAAAGGAAAGCTGCTGCCGGACAGACGGCGCGGTTTCGCGCGGTCGCGGTCCAGCCGTGGACGCGGCGCGGGCGGCGGCTGGTAGCGCGCTGCCTCGTCGGGCGATTCATCGTAGGAATACGGCACGTCGGACGAGCCGCGATCCTCCAGGCTCGGCTCCATGCGGTCAAATTCGGGTGACGGCGAGGGCACGTTGGCATAGGTGCGGCGGGCCGAGCGGCTGGCCTGCGCCGCGGCGCGGCCGAGATCGTCGGCATCCGCAGTGACATCACGGAAGCCGCGCATCCCCGGGACCGGAGGCTGCGACGGGCGATCGGACTCGGGATTGCGGCGCGGCGGGCCCTGCCGCTCGCGGGAGGGCGGCGTCTGATCCTGCATCGGAACCGGCGGCGCGGGTGACTGCCGCGACGGCGGCGGATTGGTTTGGTCGGCGCGCAGGTTGCGCGGTTGAGGCGTTACATTGGCGCGCGGCCGGCCGGCCGGCAGCGACGCGGCCCCGGCATCCTGCGACTTCGTCGCCGCGCGGGTCGAGGCGCGGAACGCATCGCCCGAGCGCGAACCGCCACGCGAGGCCTCGCGGGCGCGCTGGGCGGCCTCGGATTCGATCTTGCGCACGGCCTCTTCCAGCGACAGCCGCTCGCGGGTGATCTCGGATTCGCTCAAGGGCGGCTCGACGCTGCGGAGTTGTGCGATCAGCGCGGTCCGCGCCCGCTCATAGAGCGCGCGCCGTTGTTCGCCGGGCGCGCTGGCGTCCAGTCCGGCGATGGCACGCGCGATAAGCGGGTAATAATCAGCCATATCTCTTCAATGTTGCAAACACTAACCTTGAACGCATTGCCGTAACATCTCGTTAAGTCTTAAGCCTCGAACGGGTTCTGCACCAGAATGGTGTCCTCTCGCTCGGGGCTGGTCGACAGCAGAGCCACCGGACACCCCACCAATTCCTCGATCCGGCGGACGTACTTGATGGCCTGGGCCGGCAGGTCGGCCCACGAGCGGGCATTGGCGGTCGGCTGCTTCCAGCCCTCGATGGTCTCGTAGAGCGGCTCGACCCGCGCCTGCGCCCCCTCGCCGGCCGGCAGATGGTCGATCTCCTTACCGTCCAGCCGGTAGCCGGTGCAGACCTCAATGCTGTCGAAGCCATCGAGGATATCGAGCTTGGTCAACGCCAGGCCGTGGATGCCGCAGGTGCGCACGGTTTGCCGCACCAGCATGGCGTCGAACCAGCCACAGCGCCGCTTGCGCCCGGTGTTGACGCCGAACTCCTTGCCGCGTTGACCGATCAGTTCGCCGATCTCATTGGTCAGCTCGGTGGGGAACGGTCCCTGGCCGACGCGTGTGGTGTAGGCTTTGCAGATACCAAGCACGTAGCCGAGCGCACTCGGCCCCATGCCGGTGCCGGTGGCGGCTTGGGCTGCAACCGTGTTGGACGAGGTGACGTAAGGATAGGTCCCGTGATCGACGTCGAGTAACGCGCCCTGCGCGCCTTCGAACAGGATACGCTTGCCCTCGCGGCGCTTGTGATCGAGCAGATTCCACACGCTGTCAGCATAAGGCAACACACTTGGCGCAATTGCGGCGAGATCCTTCAGCAGCGCCTTGCCATCCACTTCCGCGATGCCGTGTCCCCGGCGCAGCGCATTGTGATGTGCAAGCAGCCGCTCGATCTTGTGCGGCAGGGTCTGCGGGTCGGCGAGGTCCATCAGGCGGATGGCGCGTCGGCCGACCTTGTCCTCATAGGCTGGGCCGATGCCGCGCTGGGTGGTGCCGATCGCCATCGCCGCGCTGGCGTTCTCGCGCAGGCTGTCCAGTTCGCGATGCAGTGGCAGGATCAGCGTGACGTTCTCGGCGACGCGCAGATTGTCGGGGCTGATTTTCACGCCCTGCGCGGTGAGCTTGGCAACCTCGTCAATGAAGGCCTGCGGATCGAACACCACGCCGTTGCCGATGACCGACAGCTTCGAGGGCCGCAGCACGCCCGAGGGCAGCAGCGCCAGCTTGTAGGTGTTGCCGTTGATGACGAGCGTGTGGCCGGCATTGTGGCCACCCTGGAAGCGGACGACGATATCCGCCTGCTCCGACAACCAGTCGACGATCTTGCCCTTTCCCTCGTCACCCCATTGGGCACCGACGACGACAACGTTGGCCATTTCGCGGGTATTCCTTGTGAGGCGTGTCTCTAGTGTCCCGAATCCGAAGTTCGCCTCTTTGTGCAGCGCCATACGTTGCGAACTTCGAATTCGAAGGACACTTGGCGGCTCGCGTGCGAGGCGTTCCTTCGGATAAAGGAAGCGGGGGGTGGACGCAAGCCGGAATGGCCACCAAAAGCCCCGGAGATTGTCTCCAAACCATTGATTTCCCCTGAAAATCCAAATTCAGACTGGGAGCCCGAGACCTCGTCTTCGGCTCGCTGTTTGGACGCGACGGCACGGCGGCGTCACGGGTCCGCGATGATCGTTTGCATCGCCCGCACCGGAATGTGTTCTCGACGCGCGGGCCCGATACAACCGGCCGCTTGCGCAGGTCCCTCGCCTGCCACAGTTTCGGACAACGCTTGATCGTCAAGGCCTGGGCAGCCGCGCAAATGGTCAGACGAAAATTGGAGCAACTACAGATGTTCAGTTCGGTGTCCCGCCATGCCTGCGTCACAGCGGTGCTGCTGGCGTCGTTGCTTCCGGCCGCGGCCCATGCGGACGACGCGGCGCACGGCGTGCCGTCCCATCAGATGGACGCGAAGCCGCCCGGCCCGAAGGGCGACAGCGACAAAGCGCACGGCAGTCCTGCCGCAACCGCGACCGACCATCGCCGCCTACCACCGGAATCTGTGACCAAGCACACACTCGCGCTGCCGGGCCGCACGCTGGCCTTCACCGCGACCGCAGGCGCGATTCGTATTTTCGACGACAAGGGCGAACCACAGGCGGACATCGTCACCACGGCCTATCAGCTCGACGGCGCCGATCCCCGGAGCCGCCCGGTAACCTTCGTGTTCAATGGCGGGCCTGGTGCGTCCTCGGCGTGGCTGCAGCTCGGCAGCAACGGCCCATGGCGCATCGCAATGGGTAGCAGCAACGCCGGTTCCTCCGCCCCACCGGCGCTCGTGCCGAATGCCGAAACCTGGCTCGACTTCACCGATCTCGTCTTCATCGATCCGCTCGGCACCGGCTACAGCCGCATGGTCGCGAGCGGCGACGACGCGAAGAAACATTTCTTCACGGTCGATGGCGATGTGGCTTCGATTGCGCTGGTGATCCGCCGCTGGCTGGAGAAATCCGATCGGGTGCAGTCGCCGAAATTCATCGCCGGCGAAAGTTATGGCGGCATTCGCGGACCCAAGATCGTCCGCAACCTGCAGACGCGGCAGGGTATTGCCGTCAACGGAATGGTTCTGATCTCGCCGGCGCTGGACTTCAGCGACGTGTTGGGCACGGGCATGACGCGGTTCGTGGCGAGCCTTCCGAGCATGGCGGCGGTCGCACGCGAGAGGGAGAAAGGCGGAGCGCTGACCCGTGCCGACATGGCCGATGTCGAGACCTATGCACGGGGCGAATTCCTGACCGATCTCGTCAGGGGGCAGGCCGATGTAGAGGCGACGCGGCGGCTCGCCGACCGCTTCGCCGCGCTGACGGGCATCGGTCAGGCGGAAAGCCGCCGCCTCGCTGGGCGATTTGATGTCAGCGAATTCCGCCGTGCCTTCGATCGCCGCAACGGCAAGGTAACGGGACGCTACGATGGATCGGTGCTGGGCTTCGATGCATATCCCGACTCAAGCTCCGACGACTTCAACGACCCTTCAGAGGAGCCGCTGTTGGCCTCGCTGACGTCGGCGGCGTTCGAACTCTATGCACACAAACTGAACTGGCGGCCCGAAGGGTCCTATGAATTGCTCAGCCGCACCGTCAACCGGGAATGGGATTTCGGCAAGAACCGGAGCTCCGTCCAGTCGGTGTCCGACATCCGCGAACTGCTCGCTGCCGACCCCAAACTGAAGCTGCTGGTC
>JBDTCP010000042.1:0-2962 GCA_039923555.1 Nitrobacter sp. | reverse complement strand
CGTTCGAGGTCGGCAAGACCCTGCACAGAACTGTGCACGATGCTGCCGCGCCGATAGACCACAAGTTGCGTGCCCGGAAACCGGCCGGCGTCGATGTATCGGCGCTTCAGATGGTCGTCGATCCGGTCGAATACGGCCTGAGACATGCCGACGATTTCAGGAGCGGCGGGAGCGAAGGAGGGCATATGACATCGTTCCGGAGCGAGTGGGATCGTGGTTCTGATAGCCGAAAGCGTTCTGCGTTCCAATGCCGCCGTTGTCTTGACTCGTCACGGCATGTCGGTCGGAGAAAGCCGGTACGTATTGCATCGAAAGTCTGAAGGGGTGACACCCCAGGTCAGGTCGTGCAAAAGGCGTTGCGGAGCAAACGCGCCTGCGGCAGAAGGTGGCAAGCAGGAGGTAACATGGCAGGCGATCAAACAATATCGAGCCGATCGGATTGACGAGATGGAAGAACGACCAGTTCTGATCGTCGGCGCCGGCCACGCGGGCTTTCAACTCGCGGTGTCGCTGCGTCAGGCGGGATACGGCGGACCTGTCGGTCTGATCAATGATGAAGCGCATCTGCCCTATCAGCGGCCGCCGCTCTCGAAGGCCTACCTGAAAGGCAGTGGCGGCCCGGACTCGCTGATGTTCAGGCCGGAGAAATTCTATCATGACCAGCACGTCGACCTGATCGCGGACCGCGTCGTTACTATCGACCGCAGCGCCCGCAAATTGGTCTGTGCCTCCGGCGCGTCCCGGGCGTACAAGCACCTTGTGCTGGCGACCGGCGCACGGAATCGGCTGCTCGATATTCCCAACGCCAACCTTGAGGATGTCCTCTATCTGCGCACGCTCGATGAAAGCGAGGTGCTGCGGCAGCGCTTTGTCTCCGGACGGCGGGTGGTCGTCGTCGGCGCGGGCTTCATCGGGCTCGAATTCGCGGCGACCGCGCGGGCGAAGGGCCTCGAGGTCGATGTGGTTGAGCTGGCGCCGCGCGTTATGGCGCGCGCAGTCACGCCGGAGATTTCGGCCTTCTTTCAGCGCCGCCACACCGAGGCAGGGATTCGCCTCCACTTTGGTGTGCAGGCAACGAGCATCACGAGCAGCGAGGGCCGTGTCACAGGCGTCACCTTGAGCGATGGCCGGCAACTCGCGGCTGACCTTGTGGTGGTCGGCGTCGGCGTTTTGCCCAACGTCGAACTCGCAGCCGAGGCGGATTTGCCGGTGGCTTCCGGCATTATCGTCGATGAGCACCTGCTCACCGCCGACCCGGACATTTCAGCGATAGGCGACTGCGCGCTGTTTGCGAGCGTGCGCTTCGGTGCGCCGCTGCGGCTCGAATCCGTCCAGAACGCGACCGATCAAGCCCGCTGCGTGGCGGCGCGGTTGACCGGCGATACAAAGAGCTATGACGGCCTTCCGTGGTTCTGGAGCGATCAGGGTCCGGACAAGCTGCAGATCGCGGGCCTGACCACCGGTTACGATCAGGTCGTTGTGCGGGGTGACGCCGAACAGGCATCGTTCTCGGCGTTCTGCTTCAAGGCTGGCCGCCTGATCGGAATCGAGTCCGTCAATCGCGGGTCGGATCACGTCTTCGGCCGCCGCGTACTCGCTGCGAACGGTTCGATCGCGCCGGAGCAGGCCGCCGATTCTGCTTTCGATCTCAAGAGGGCGCTGGCCTGAATTCTGCCGTTCCTGAACAATCTATGCATCCACCGTCGAATTCTCGCCGCACGCTGGCGATGTCAGCCAGCGTCGGCAGGCCGGCTTCGTTGCCGAGCCGCTGAATCTTGTGGGCCGATGCGGCGCGCGCGAAGCTGAAATGTTCCGCCCAGCTCAGGCCTGGATTGCTCAGGTAGGAATAAACGTAAGCGCCGTGAAAGACGTCACCCGCACCGTTGGTGTCGATGACGCGCTCGCGCGCGATACCAAAAGCGGGCAGCGCCTGGACCGCACCCGTTTCGTCGTACCAGAGCAGGCCGCGCTCGCCCATCGTGACCCCGCCGACCCGGCAGCCGCGGCTCTTGAGGTAATCGAGCATGGCTGCGGGCTGCATCTCCATCTGCTCGCACAGCCGTTCCGCGACGATGGCGACGTCGATGAATTCGAGCAGCTCGTGGGTGTTGGCGCGCAGGCCGCCGCCGTCGAGCGAAGTGAGAATTCCGGCCTCGCGGCATAGTTTGGCGTAATGAATGGCGGCATCGGGCTGATGGCCGTCGATGTGCAGCGCGCGGCAGCCGCCGAGATTGAGAATCGGGAACGGATGGATGTGCTCGTCGTCGCGGCAACGGACGATGGCGCGCTTGCCGTCCTTCGGCATGATGAAGGACAGCGATGATGTCTGCACCTTTCGGGGATGCACAGAGATGCCATACCTGGCAGTCATGTCCTGAAACATCCGGCCGAGCCAGTCGTCGGCGACGGTCGTCAGCAAATCCGGCACGATTCCTAGTTTCGCGCAGCAGAAGGCGGCGGTGACGGCGTTGCCGCCGAACGAGACCGCGTAAGCGGACGCCACATGCTTTTCATCGCCGGTCGGCATGTGATCGGTGATGAAGGTCACGTCGATGTAGGTTTGTCCGATAAACAGCGCTTTCATTGAATGATCCGTGGCGCTTATCGAGTGTGTGCGACCGGTGCGGGACGTGCTGGCTTCGACGTTAACCTTTATGCAGGTTGCGCTCTAACTGCGGATGTCACGGATGCATAACTGTACAGTGTCCGCAACCATAAGGCACCCCAACGGTTGTTCGATGCCGGTGAAACATACCAGCAGCAGTCAATCGTCTGAACGCGCCCGAGGTTCCTGAATTGGATCACGACAGGAGGGAGCGATGACGGTCTATTCCGGCCCGGTCTTCGACATGGCGGTCCAGCAGTTCGGGGTCATCGCTAATCACCTGTCGATCCCGATGGACGAGCGCGAGCGTATCCTGATGCCGAAGCGGGCCATCACGGTTTCCTGCCCGATCCATCG
>JBDTCP010000041.1:0-8323 GCA_039923555.1 Nitrobacter sp. | reverse complement strand
CTGGATATGGTTTTCGTCCTGATGGAGCAGACCGACAGCGAGCGCGGCCGCATCACGTCGGCGGTCAAGGCGCTGGTATATCAGGCGTTCGGGAAGTAGGACGCAGATGAATCGCGAAGGTCCGTCGCGATTCCCTCTTGTCACGCACAGCAGTCGGCAGGACGGCATTTTGGACGAGAGATGCGGTATAATCCCGTGTAATATCTGCTGCCTTCCCCGTATATCACGATGGTGGCGCCTCCGGTCGGCATCAGCGGCCGAGACTTCCTGAAAGATCGCCGCGAACTTCATCACCCTTTAGGAAATTGGCTGGATCGCCATGGACACATCACATTTAGCCGAACACGTCGGGACCGCCGGCAGCCTGGCCGCCTCGGTCTTCGTGGTCGCCACCTACACCATGCGGACCATGATTCCGCTCCGCGTCTTCGGCATGCTGACCAATGTCGTGCTGATGCTCACGGCAATTCCCTTCCACAGCTTCCTGCAATTCGGGCTTCACGCTGGGCTGTTCTGTCTTAACGGCTATCGCCTGCACCAGATGCTGCAACTCGTCCGCGACGTGAAGAAGTCCGTGAACAGCGACCTGTCGATGGACTGGCTCAAGCCCTTCATGACCGAACGCACATGCGAGGCCGGCGAGATGCTGTTCTACAAGAACGAGAAGGCCGAGACGATGCTCTACATCGTAAGCGGCCGCTATCGCCTCGTGGAGTCCGGCATCGAACTTCCCATCGGTGCCATCGTCGGCGAACTCGGCATGCTGTCGCCCAGCAACGAGCGCACCCAGTCGCTGGAATGCATCGAAAGCGGCACGGTGCTCAGTGTCAGCTATCGCCAGGTGGAGGAACTTTACGTCCAGAATCCGGAATTTGGCTTTTACTTCCTGCGGCTGGCCAGCGCGCGGCTGTTTCAGAACATAGGCAAGCTGGAGGAGCGGCTCGCGGAACATGCGGCGCCGGCGGTCGCGACACCCGGGCTAGTATGAATTTCGGTATTCCCAAGGTCATCGGCGTTCTTCCCGCGATCCGCTCGATCTTCGCAGATGTGCTCGGCGACGACGACACGCCTATGCCGGTGTTGCCCGCAGGTCTGCCCGACAAAGTGAGGCCGGTCGCAGTCGAAGGCGTGAACCGCCTGATCGATTATCAGGGACCAGGCTACGCGCAGCTCTATCTCGCCCGGCTCAGGCGGTTCATCGGCCGGCGCAATGTCGACGACGCGGTATTTGCCGACATCGCGCGGCTGATGGCCGTTCGCATGGCGTACCACGACGCTGTCGGGATGGCGCAGCTCAAACTTGCCGAGGCCGAGGCAGGTCCGGGCGTTCCGGCGGACGATGTCCGCAAGCTGCGTCTCGACGAGGTCGTGTCGTCGCTGCCGGAAAGGGTGGCCGATTACGTGCTCTGGGCGCTGGAATATTTGGGATGGCTGCACCTGCCCGTCACCATGCGCTTCAGCGCGGCCGGCCGCCCCAGTCTGCGCCGCCTCAGAATCGGGGCCTCACTCAAGCGATGGCGGTTGTCCTCCGTCCGCTATGCGAACGAGCGTGCCTGGGTCGAGCGCTGGCTGCACATGATCGATCGCAGCCTGGCAAAACAGCCTGCCGCGGTCGCCGCGGTGGTCGCGACGGCTGAAATGGTGCAGGGTTACGGCGACGGTTACATCCAGAATCTGCGGGACTGGAATGTGATCATCGACAATCTCATCAAACCGACCTTCGACGGCGCGTTGTCGTGTCCAGATCTGGCTGGTGCCCTAGCCGAGGCACGCGCAGCCGTGCGTCCCGATCCGGGACAGGCTGCATTGAGGCAGACAATCGCAGCGATCAGAGCGCGGGCCGGGGCCGGTTCTTAATACCGAAAGCGCACAGGTTTTTCGTACGATCGGAGGGGCCTGGAGGCGAAAAAACTCTGGCCGTCATTCCCGAAGCCGCGACAGCGGCTATCGGGAATCTAGTAACATGAGGTAGTCTGTGGATACTGGATTCCGGACTCGCCCCTTCGGTGCGGGCGAGTCCATTATTAAAGGGCGTCCGCGTGCTGCTTCCCTCTTTGTCGTCGTCGATCGCAGTGGGTCCGCTGGTGGGCTGGATGTCCGTGTTGACCGTCAAGCACGTGATCGCCGATTTCGTGTTGCAAAATTCCTGGATGGCGATCGGCAAGGATCAAACGACCGGCTGGGCGCTGCCGCTACTCGCGCACTGTCTCGTGCATCTGGCGCTGGCGTTGGTGCTGATCCTGGTCATCGCGCCGCGATTCTGGTTCATCGCCTTTATCGATTTTGCCATCCATATCGTCGTGGATCGCGCCAAGGGTCTGTGCGCCTCCACCTTCGATGTGACGCAGGAGCATCAGCATCCGTGGTTCTGGACGCTGATCGGCGTCGATCAGGCGCTGCACCATCTCACCGGCTTCGGGCTGTCCGTTGTCATGGCGGCAAACGGCTGACCGTCGCCGTCGCCCGCGAATCAACCCCCATCGCCGTGGTTCCGATTCGGAACCGGATTGCAACGTTGTCAGCGTGGCATTCGCGCCCGTGGTTAACTTCTCGTTAGGAAATTGTACTGCATCCTCACCATTGAGGAGAATCCCTATGTGGTCGAGCCGCGACGCCTTCGAGAACGACTTCTGTCCGGTCAAGGATGATCTGTTGGGCGCCATGTATCGCGCCAACGAGCATGGGTTGCCGCAGCTCATCGCCAGTATCGCTCCGGATGTACGAGCGATGCTGGCGTTGTTCTGCTACCGCCGGAGCCATCTGCATGCGCTGGCGCTGTCGGTCGCCTCGAACTGCACCGAGCGCGATCTGATCCAGCTTGGCGGCCGCGTCGGCTCCACGCTATTCGCGCTGTCGCGCGACGCGCGGCAAACACATGTGATCCCTGCGTCGTACGGTCAACGCAAGCCGATCACGCTATCGACCAGACCGCTCAGCACGTTCGCTCCGCTTGACGATCAGACCGATGACGACGAGGTCGCGCTGGTTCCGGCGTAACGCGCCGCGCCAAATAGGCGTTCGCTGTTCGAGTCTTCCTGCTTTTGACAGAATCAATTGTCGTCATGCCCGGACTTGATCCGGGCATGATCTTTTTGGCGAAGGATGGATTGCCGGGCATAGGCAGCCGGAAGCGGCGCCGTCCTTTGAACGGCGATGCCCGGATCAGGAGAACGCCATGCAGTTGCAAGGTCATGCAGCCATCGTCACCGGCGGAGCGTCGGGGTTGGGTGCCGCCACCGCGCGCAGGCTTGCCGCGCAAGGTGCCAGGGTCGCGGTCTGTGACCTCAACACAAAACTCGCGGAGGAGCTGGCAAAGGAAATCGGCGGTGTCGCCGTGACCTGCGACGTATCCGATGCGGCATCGGGTGAAGCCGCCATCGTCGCGGCGGCGAAGGCCCACGGCCCGGCGCGGGTGCTGGTGAACTGTGCCGGCATCGCCGTCGCCAAGCGGGTGGTCGGACGCGAGGGACCGCAGGCGCTCGCCGACTTCAACAACGTCATCAGCATCAACCTGATTGGCTCCTTCAATATGCTGCGGCTTGCGGCCGCCGAGATGACGAAGCTCGAGCCCTTGGCGGGCGGCGAGCGCGGCGTGGTGATCAACACCGCCTCGGTCGCGGCCTATGATGGCCAGATCGGGCAGGCGGCCTATTCGGCGTCGAAGAGCGGCATCGTCGGCATGACGCTGCCGATCGCGCGCGAACTCGCGCAGTTCGGCATCCGCGTTCTCACCATCGCGCCGGGCCTGTTCCTGACGCCGCTGCTCGGCGCGTTGCCGCAGGCGGCACAGGACGGTCTCGCCAGCGCGATACCGTTTCCTCACCGGCTCGGCTTGCCCGATGAATACGCGTCGCTGGCGATGCACATGATCGACAATCCCTATCTCAACGGCGAGGTTGTGCGGCTGGATGCCTCGCTGCGGATGGCGCCGAAATAGCTACGAAAGAGATAAACCAGCGGCGGCGACCTCCCGCGGGGAGAGGATCGCTTGAAGCTGCGGTGGCAGCGCGCGCAGCGATAGCCGCACCGGATCAGACGGCGTCGACCAGAATGACCCGGATGTCATTGACGTTGGTGAGCGTCGGACCAGTCAGCAGCAGATCGCCGGTGGCGTCGAAGAAGGCGGTGGCGTCGTTGTTGGCAAGATAGGCGGCAGGATCGAGGGCTTGCGCGCGCATCGCCGCGAAGGTGCGGGCGTCGATTACGGCGCCGGCCGGATCGTCGGCACGGCCCGCGCCGCCGTCGGCGCCGTCGGTATCGGCCGCCAGCGCGAAGATGCCCTGTGTGTCCTTGAGCTGTGACACGAGCGACAGCGCGTATTCCTGATTGGGCCCGCCGCGTCCATTGCCGCGCACTGTCACGGTGAGTTCGCCGCCCGACAGGATGGCGAGCTTCCGGCCATCGGCGCGTGCCTGAAGTGCCAGTTTCGCATGATCCGCGGCGACATCGCGGGCCTCGCCCTCGAGGTCGGCGCCGAGGTCGAGCACCTCGTAGCCGGCATCGCGGGCGATTCTGATGGCGGCGTCGAGCGAGGCTTTGGGACGCGCGATGATCTCGAAGCGCGCGCGCGCGAAGGCGGCATCGCCCGGCTTGCAACTCTCGTTGGCCGGATCGTTCAGGGCGCGGGTGACGGCATCGTCGAGCGTGAGGTTATATTTTGCGGCCAGCGCACGGGCGTCGGCCAGCGTTGTTGGATC
The DNA here is from genome assembly GCA_039923555.1 of Nitrobacter sp. GTDB lineage: Bacteria > Pseudomonadota > Alphaproteobacteria > Rhizobiales > Xanthobacteraceae > Nitrobacter. The sequence goes on along the minus strand of JBDTCP010000041.1, from coordinate 3,626 downwards.
GGGCACGGTCGGGCCGGAGGCAATGGCGGTCGGCTCGTCGCCCGGCACATCTGATATCGCCAGCGTCACGATCGCGGCGCGCTGTCCGGCCCGCGCCAGCCGGCCGCCCTTGATCCGCGACAGGTGCTTGCGCACCGTGTTGACTTCGCCAATCGGCGCGCCGGAGCGGAGCAGGGCACGGTTGACCTGCTGCTTCTGCGCGAGCGACACGCCATCCACAGGCGCGATCCAGTTCGCCGAGCCGCCGCCCGACAGCAGCACCAGCAGCAGATCGTCGGCGGTCGCGGTGCTCGCGAGCTTCACGCTGATATCGGCGCCGCGCAAGCTCGCCTCATCGGGCACGGGATGGCCAGCCTCGATCATCTCGATCCGGCGCGTCGGCACGCCGTGGCCGTGACGTGTCGTGGCGACGCCGGTCAAGCGCGCGGGATCGAGACCCGAACCGTCGAGGTAGTGCCGCTCCGCTGCGGCAGCCATGGCCGCCGCGCCCTTGCCGGCCGCGAGACAGATCACGCGGCCTTTCGGCGCGAGTGGCAGATGCGAATCGAGAATGCTGTCGGGATGCGCGGCGGCGACGGCCGCATCGAAGATAGCGCGCAGCAACTTGCGGTGGTCGGTCATGGCTCGGATCTTGTGTTCTTGCAAAGATAAAAATGTTGAAGGGATCGAACCGACCGTTCGTTGTGCGGGCGCGTTCAACCCGGCCCGAACAGGAACCGGTTGTCGCCATCCAGAAAAGGCCCCTTGCGCATGTAAAGCTGCCCATTCGCGCCGATGAAGAACAGCGTGTTCTTCGGGACTTTTTTTGCCCCTTTCAGAAGGTCGCCGGCGTTGCTGGTGCCCATCTTGTAGGCGAAGGTCTTGCCGTCTTTGGTGTAGCCATATCCCATGTCGGGCTGGAGAACGCCATGGCGTCGGCGCGCTTTGGGCAAGGGCTGCGGTCGAAAGCATCGTCAACGCTGCAATGCTCAACAGTATTTTCGTCGAGGCCGTCGTCATCTGAAGTCTCCGCAGGCATTTCGTTGGGCGATAACGTGGCGTTTTACGTCCCGAACTTACCGCCGCGCTCGGCCGATGTTCAATTTGAATCGCGCCGCATACGAATGTCCAATCTTACGATCGCGGCCTTGAAGGAAAGCGAAACTTCGTCGCAACGCCGCTACGACCCGGCCGCTATCCGCAACGCCACCATTGCGCTGAACAAATCACGAACTCCTCAAGTCGTTCGGGGTGGATTTGGGTTCGCGATTTGTCATTTCCCCCTCTCCGCATCGCAGCTATCGTCTCAAGTCCGCAAATGCGCCGCGTCAGATCAGGGGCCGGCCAGGGATGATCCGGAGGATGCGCGTGTCGAGATCCATTTTCATTCTCAGCGTCCTCGTCATCTTATGGTCCCCCGTCGCCACCAGCCATGCCGACGAGTTCAAGCTCAGCAACACCCAGAGGATTTCATGCGGGCGTGGCCTTAGCGCCGGCAAGCTCAGCACCGCGACCTACCGGTCCTACGCCTATCTCTTCGACGTCAAGACATCGGAATATTTCCGTTGCACCGTGAGTGTTGCGATGACCCGCAACAACAAGGAGGTGCTGAACGTCCAGAGCGAAGGCGGCTGCGTCAAGAAACCCCGCATCTTCGACACCGACTCCAGTTATTCCTTCGATGCCACCGAAACCGAGCCGCCGAATACCAATTCCTTCTTCGGACAAGGCGGCTATGCGGTATGGGCCAGCGATAACAACACCCGGAAGGTCCGCGGCTGCATCATCATCAGCTCCGGATTGGGATCCGATATTTCGAAGTGCGTGGACATGACGTTCGAATAGCTCGCGCGCGATCCGTATCGCATTCGCAGGTCATAGACCCATACCAATGTCTAAAAGCGTTTTTGCCGGACTTCGGTTGTTTCACGGCCGGGCGGGTTGACCGCGACGCCCCGTCCGGCCACTTTCTTCCGAGCAACTCGGAGAACAATCTGATGAAGTCCAAATTGGCCGTTGCCATTGCCTTGTCCCTTGCTTCCCTCTCGGCGCCTGCCGCCCACGCGCAGCAGTTCATCAACGTGCTGACCGGGGGAACCTCCGGGGTTTACTATCCGCTTGGGGTCGCCATCGGAAAAATCTACAGCGACAAGATTCCGAATGTGAAAACCCAGGTCCAGGCCACCAAGGCCTCGGTCGAGAATCTCAATCTGCTGGAGCAGGGCCGGGGCGAGATTGCCTTCACGCTCGGCGACTCGCTGAAAGCGGCATGGGAGGGCGATGCCGATGCCGGTTTCAAGACCAAGCTGACCAAGCTGCGCACCATCGGCGCGATCTATCCGAACTACATCCAGATCGTTGCAACCGCCGACAGCGGCATCAAGACGCTCGCCGACCTCAAGGGCAAGACCCTCTCTGTCGGCGCGCCGAAATCAGGCACCGAACTCAACTCGCGGGCGATCCTGAAAGCGGCCGGCATGGACTACAAGGACCTCGGCAAGGTTGAGTATCTGCCGTTCGCCGAGTCCGTCGACCTGATGAAAAACCGCCAGCTCACCGCGACGCTGCAATCGGCGGGTCTCGGCGTCGCGTCGTTGAAGGATCTCAGCAATTCGAGCGACATCGTCGTGGTCTCGGTTCCGAAGGAGATCGTCGACAAGATCGGCCCCCCGTTCATTTCGGCGACCATTCCGGCCAACACATACAAGGGGCAGGACAAGGATGTGCCGACTGCGGCCGTCGTCAATTACCTGGTGACTAGTTCGGCGGTATCGGACGACCTTGCCTATCAGATGACGAAACTGGTCTACGAGTCGTTGCCCGACCTGGTTGCATCACACTCGGCCGCGCGCGGTATCAAGCTGGAAGACGCAGCGATGGGAAGCCCGGTTCCAATGCATCCCGGTGCAATTCGCTACTTCAAGGAAAAGGGTCTCATCAAGTAACTGTCCGCTTCAGATTTGTGCGCCAGGCTCACGATGAGCCGCTGGCGTATATTGGATAAGGCATGGCCGGGGCGGCCGTTGGTTCACGGCTCGGTCTGTGAAACTTAGCGAAACGGTGAATTCAGACGGAGGCTTTGAAACAAGGGCCGGACGCGATGTCCGGCGAGAGGGTTCACGATGTCGCAGACGCAGGCCGCCGTGGCGCCCGTTAAGGTCGAATTCGACAACTTCGAACACGGCTTCCCGGCGGGATTCGGTCCCGGCAGCTGGGGGCACCTTGCCTATGTCATCGGCATTGCTTTCGCCGCCTTTCAGATCGTGATCGCGGCATGGAATGTGCTGCCGAGCCAGGTGGTGCGCGGCGTTCATGTCGGCTTCCTGATCCTGATGACGTGCGGGCTGGTTGGCAACTTCACCGCCAAGAGCAATGCAGGCCGCGCGCTCGGCTGGTTCATCGGCGGCATCGGATTTCTGTGCGGCCTTTACCAGTGGATTTTCTACGCCGACCTGATCCTGCGCGATGGCGACCCGACCAGGCTCGATCTGGTGGTCGGAACCTTGCTCGCCGTGCTGATCTTTGAAGGCACCCGGCGGCTGATGGGACTCGCGCTGCCGCTGATGTGCGGCGCATGCATCGTCTACTGGTTCTTCGGACAATATCTGCCAGCGCCGTTCAATCATCGTGGCTACGCCTTCGATCAG
>JBDTCP010000040.1:0-3347 GCA_039923555.1 Nitrobacter sp. | reverse complement strand
CATGTTGTTCTGCGAATCAGCCCCGGTCTGGTTCCAGAAGTCGTGGTAGTAGAACGTGGCCATAACGATGAACACGACAAGCACCAGTGAAAAAATGCGCGCGCCGAAGTTGAGCGCGATGAACAAGCCGCAGATGACCTCAAGCGCGCCGACTGCGATGGCCAGCATTTGAGCGGTCGGAAAACCGGTCAGACCCTCAAGCTGGGCCGTGTAGCTCGTCAGCACGGCCGGGATGGCGACCCTGGACGCAATCCCTTCCGCCGTCGCCGCGATGTCGAACAGCTTGGACGCGCCTGAAACGATGAACAACACCGAAAACAAGACTCGTCCGACAGTGATAAACGCTGGCATGATTCGGCCTCACAAATAGTGCTGACGTGAATCCCTCAAGGATTCAAGTATGGCCGCGTCGCATGACGTTTTGAAAGATCAAAAAAGCGATCATCCGTCATATTTTAGCCGAACAAGGTCGGCTGTTGCCGACTCGCGCGCTCCTGCGCCTCCACCACCGCCACGGCCGTCATATTGAGAATGCCGCGCGCCGTCACCGACGGAGTGAGAATGTGCGCCGGTCGCGCGGGGCCGATCAGAATGGGACCGACCGACAGCGCGTCGCCAAGCACCTTGATCATCTGATAGGCCGCGTTCGCCGCATCAAGATTCGGCAGGATCAGGATGTTGGCCACGCCTTTTAGCTGCGAGTGCGGCAAGATCAACTGGCGCGCCGTTTCCGACAACGCGGTATCGCCCTGCATTTCACCGTCAGCCTCGATTTCGGGATGACGCTCGATAAACAGATTGGTGGCGCGACGCACCTTGCGCGAGGACTCAGTATCATAGCTGCCGAAATCGGAATGCGACACGAACGCAATCTTCGGTTTGATGTTGAAACGTTGCACATGCACCGCAGCCTGAGCCGCGATGTCGGCGAGTTCTTCGGCAGACGGATTCGGACGCACCTGCGTATCCGCGATGAAAAACGCCCCCTTGCTGGTAATCATCAGCGACAGCGCGGCGAAGTCGCTCGCGTCAGACTGATAACCGATGATTTCCCGGATGTGCCGGAGGTGTCGCATATAGCTGCCTTCGACGCCGCAGAGCATCGCGTCGGCTTCGCCGCGCACCACCGCCAGCGCGGCAATCACCGTCGCGTTGGTGCGGATCGTGGTCCGGGCGACGTCGGGCGTCGCGCCGCGGCGGCCGGCGACATCGATATAGGACTGCACATAAGAACGGTAACGGGGGTCGTCTTCCGGATTGATCAGATCGAAGTCCTTGCCGGCCTTGATCGCGAGGCCAAGACGCTTGATCCTGGTTTCCACGACCGACGGGCGCCCGACCAGGATCGGGCGCGCCAGTTGCTCCTCGAGCACCTGCTGGGTTGCCCGCAGCACCCGCGTATCTTCGCCCTCGGCATAGATGACGCGGACCGGCTGCGTCTTGGCCTTGGCGAACATCGGCTTCATGACGAGCCCGGAGCGGAACGCAAAGCGTTCGAGCCCCGCGTGGTATTCGTCAAAGTTCGTGATCGGCCGCGTTGCGACGCCTGACGCCATGGCCGCCTTCGCAACCGCCGGTGCAATGCGCAGGATCAGCCGCGGGTCAAACGGACTCGGAATCAGCGAACCCGGTCCAAAACCCTGCGTCTCGCCGCCATCAAAACCGGCCACCGCCGCATCAGATGGCGGGTCGCGCGCAAGCTGCGCGATGGCAGCGACGGCGGCGAGCTTCATGTCCTCATTGATTGCGGTCGCACCGACGTCTAGGGCGCCGCGAAAGATGAAGGGAAAGCAGAGAACGTTGTTCACCTGATTGGGAAAGTCGGAACGCCCGGTGCAGATCATGGCATCGGGCCGCACCTTGCGTGCCTCGTCCGGCATGATTTCCGGCGTCGGATTGGCAAGCGCCATCACCAGCGGATTGTCCGCCATTTGCGCGACCATCTCCGGCTTCAGAACATTGCCGGCTGAGACACCGAGGAATATGTCGGCGCCTGCGATGACGTCAGCAAGCTTGCGCCTGTCGGTCTTCTGCGCGTAGGCCGCCTTCCACTTGTCCATCAACGTATTACGACCTTCATAGACCAGACCGTCGATATCGCAGACCCAGATGTTCTTGCGTTGCGCGCCCATCGACACCAGCAGATTGAGGCAGGCGATGGCGGCCGCCCCCGCGCCGGAGGCCACGATCTTGACGTCGGCGAGCGTCTTGCCGTTCAGCAGCAAACCGTTGGTGATGGCCGCGGCGACGATGATGGCGGTGCCGTGCTGGTCGTCGTGAAAGACCGGGATCTTCATCCGGGCCTTCAGTTGCTCCTCGATCTCGAAGCACTCGGGACCCTTGATGTCTTCGAGGTTGATCCCACCAAAAGTCGGCTCTAGCGCCGCTACGGTTTCGACCACGCGCTCGATGGTGTCGGCGGCGATTTCGATATCGAAGACATCGATGCCGGCGAATTTCTTGAACAGGATCGCCTTGCCTTCCATGACGGGCTTGGCCGCGAGCGGCCCGATATTGCCGAGACCGAGCACGGCCGTACCATTGGTCACCACGGCGACCAGATTGGCGCGGCTCGTCAGCGTGGCAGCTTCGGCGGGGTTGGCGACAATCTCCTCGCAGGCCGCAGCGACGCCGGGCGTATAAGCGAGCGCCAGATCGCGCTGGTTGGCGAGCGGCTTGGTGGCCTGGATTTCGAGTTTGCCGGGACGCGGGAAACGGTGGAAGGCGAGCGCGGCCGAGCGGAGATCGTCAGAATACGACACGATAATGTCCCCCGCAGCTCCATCAGCCTCGAATTTATGTTTCGGCGGCTGGTCCTATTCTGGTTAGGTCTGCGGCAGATTGAGCCGGATGTGAAGCTCGCGCAACTGCTTCGGCATGACATCGGATGGCGCGCCCATCAGGAGGTCTTCGGCGCGCTGGTTCATCGGAAAGAGAGAGATTTCGCGCAAGTTGGTGGTGCCGCACAGCAGCATGACGACGCGATCGACGCCCGCCGCCATGCCGCCATGCGGCGGCGCGCCGTATTGGAATGCGCGATACATGCCACCGAAACGCTCGACCACGTCGTTCTCACCATAGCCCGCGATCTCGAACGCCTTCACCATCGCTTCCGGCCTGTGATTGCGAATGCCGCCGGAGGCGATTTCGTAGCCATTGCAGGTGATGTCGTACTGGAACGCCTTGATCGTCAGCGGATCCTGGTTGTTGAGCGCATCGAGCCCGCCCTGCGGCATCGAGAACGGGTTGTGCGAGAAGTCGACCTTCTTGTCTTCCTCGTTGTATTCGTACATCGGGAAGTCGACGATCCAGGCAAGCTCGAACCGGTCCTTGTCGATCAGGTTCAG
>JBDTCP010000039.1:0-5168 GCA_039923555.1 Nitrobacter sp. | reverse complement strand
TTCAACCGCGCCATCGCCACGCCCTCGCGCGCCAGTTGATCGGCGCGTTCGTTCTCATCGTGGCCGGCATGGCCCTTGATCCAGTGCCAGCGCACCTGATGCGGCTTCAGCGCTTCGTCGAGCCGCTGCCAGAGATCGGCATTCTTGACGGGCTTCTTGTCGGCGGTGCGCCAGCCGTTGCGCTTCCAATTGTGAATCCAGCTCGTGATGCCTTGCCGCACGTATTGGCTGTCCGTGGTGAGATCAACCGATGCCGACTTCTTCAACGCCTCCAGCGCGGAGATCGCCGCCAGCAATTCCATCCGATTATTGGTGGTGTGCGGCTCGCCGCCCTTCAGTTCTTTTTCAACCTCACCGAAACGCAATATCGCGCCCCAGCCGCCGGGGCCCGGATTGCCTGAACAGGCGCCGTCGGTAAAAATCGTGACATGCGGCAGTGCGGACGAATTCACGCCACCAGCCCAGATGCTGCCACGCCATAATCTCGCATGCTGCCAACGCTCTGCTGGAAGCGCAATTTGCGGACGTATTCGAGCGGGTCTTTCGGCTTCACCAGCGCGCCCGGCGGCACGTTGAGAAAATCGACCAGCCGCGTCAGCAGAAAACGCAGCGCTGCGCCGCGCGCCAGCAATGGCAGCGCATTCTGCTCGGCGTCGGACAACGGACGGGTCCGGCCATAGGCGCCGAGCAACGCCCGCGCCTTGGTGACATTGAAGGAATGATCCGGCTCAAAACACCAGGCGTTGAGACAGATCGCGACATCATAGGCGAGAAGATCATTGCACGCAAAATAGAAATCGATCATCCCCGACAGCCTGTCGCCGAGAAACAGCACGTTGTCCGGAAACAGATCGGCGTGGATGACCCCCGCCGGGAGGCTTTTCGGCCAGCACTGTTCGAGGTGATCGAGTTCGGCGTTGAGAAAATCACGCAAACCGGGCTGCACGGTATCGGCACACGGCGCGGTCTGATCGAACAGCGGCCGCCAACTGGACACCGACAGCGCGTTGCCGCGGGTCATGGTAAAATCGCGGCCGGCGAGATGCAGTTTCGCCAGCGCTTCACCGGCGGCGGCGCAATGGGTCACGTTCGGCTTGCGCGGCCACACGCCTTCGAGGAAATCGATGATGGCGGCGGGCCGCCCTGCGAGACGGCCGAGCGTTTCGCCGCGGCGGGTCTTGACCGGCTGCGGACACACGATGCCGTGCGTCGCAAGATGCCCCATCAGGCCGAGAAAGAACGGCAGATCGCCAACCGCAACGCGTTTTTCATACAGCGTCAGGAAGAACGATCCGGACGTGGTGTGCAGCAGATAGTTGGAATTCTCGACGCCTTCGGCGATGCCCTTGTAGGACAGCAGTTCCCCGATATCGTAGGCTTTCAGGAAGTCCGCAAGCTCGTCGGCGGCGACGTCGGTATACACCGCCATTTTGGTCAGGCCGCGTCGGGCCGCAGCGAGCGCGGCAGCGGGAAGAATTCGTTCTCTTCCGCAGCCGACACCGTCTCCACCTCAAGCTCGTAGCGCGCCGCGAAGGCGCCCATGATCTCCTCGACGATCACCTCCGGCGCCGAGGCGCCTGCGGTGATGCCGAGGCTCTTGATACCCTCGAACATGCTCCAGTCGAGATCGCCGGCGCGCTGCGCCAGCACCGACACCTTGCAGCCCTGGCGCTCGGCGACCTCGCGCAGCCGCTGCGAGTTCGACGAGTTCGGCGCGCCGACCACGATCAGCGCGTCCACGACCGGTGCCACTTTCTTGACCGCGAGTTGGCGGTTAGTGGTGGCGTAGCAGATGTCTTCCTTGTGCGGGCCGTTGATGCTTGGGAAACGCCGCTTCAGCACCGCGACGATCTCGGCGGTGTCGTCGATCGACAGCGTCGTCTGGGTCACAAAAGCAAGGTTGTCGGCGTCCTTCGGGGTAAAGGCTTCGGCATCTTCGGCGGTCTCGATGAGTGTCACCGCACCCGCCGGCAACTGGCCCAGCGTGCCGACGACTTCCGGATGATGCGAATGACCGATCAGCAGAATCTCGCGCCCGCGCTTGAAATGGATCGCCGCCTCGCGGTGAACCTTGGTCACCAGCGGACAGGTCGCATCGAGCGAGAAGAAATTGCGCTTCTGCGCGTCGGCCGGCACCGATTTCGGCACGCCATGGGCGGAAAACACCACCGGCGCCTTGGTGTCGTCGGGAATCTCAGCCAGTTCCTCGACGAAGATCGCGCCCTTGGCACGGAGGCTGTCGACCACATAGCGGTTGTGGACGATCTCATGACGCACGTAGACCGGCGCGCCATACAGCGTCAGTGCGCGTTCCACGGTATCAATCGCCCTGACCACCCCGGCGCAGAAGCCGCGAGGTGAACAAAGTATGATTTTAAGGTTCGGTTTGGCATTCATTGGGCGATCCGGGGACCGAATCACCCCACACCGGCAGGGCGGGAACGGCCAATATGAATAAGGACTTGATGAATAAGCACTTGGGACGGCTTTTGGGCGCTGTCAAGGCCGTTCCACAAGCCACGGGCCGGGAAGAGCAAACCATTGCGTATCTGGCCCCTGACGGCTTATATAACGCCCAATTCCCGTCATCGCTGATAATCAAAGGCTTTGTCCCTGAGGGGTGGGCGAAGCGCAAAGGAGATTTGCCATGAGCAATGCACCGCTGATGCCGAAGGCGACTGCCGTGTGGCTCGTCGATAACACCGCCCTGTCGTTCGACCAGGTCGCCGACTTCACCAAGATGCACCCTCTGGAGGTCCGCGCCATCGCCGACGGCGACGCCGCCCAGGGCATCAAGGGCATGGACCCGATCTCGACCGGTCAGCTTACCCGCGACGAGATCGAGAAGGGCGAGAAGGACTCGGACTATCGCCTCAAGCTCAGCGAGAGCAAGGTCGTGCTGCCGCCCGCCGCCAAGAAGAAAGGCCCGCGCTACACCCCGGTATCGCGTCGGCACGAGCGCCCGAGCGCGATCCTCTGGCTGGTGCGCAACCACCCCGAATTGAAGGACGCACAGATTATGCGTCTGGTTGGCACCACCAAGACCACGATCGCCAGCGTGCGCGACCGCACCCATTGGAATGCCTCGACCCTGACGCCGATGGACCCGGTGACGCTCGGCCTCTGCACGCAGATCGAACTCGACTTCGAGGTGCAGCGCGCGGCCAAGGAAAAGCCCACCGATCAGCAGTATGGTGGCGCCACGCTGCTTCCGGCGTCGGAGACCACGCGCAAGGACGCCGAATTCGAGCCGACCGAAAAGCAGCGTGACGATCTCAACGTCGACGCCGTGTTCGCCAAGCTCAAGACCATCGGCGGCGGCAAAAAGCAGGATGAGGGCGAGTAATAAAGTTTGTCGCTTCGGTCTTGAAAGGCTCAGACGCAGCGGTACGATTGTGATCGCGAACGAGTTCAGATACGGATTCGATCGTTATGAAAGTCCGCGACGCCATTCAGACGATTCGATGGATGGTTTCAGGTCGCAATGCGTGGCAGTCACCGGCAATATAAGCATCCGGCCAAACCTGGACGTGTCACAATTGCCGGCAAACCCTCCGACGATCTTGCGCCGGGCACGTTCGGCAGTATCTTAAAGCAGGCTGGTCTGAGGGAGCGGCACTGATGCGTTACGCGGTGGTGATCGAGAAAGCGGGAGACAACTTTTCGGCTTATGTGCCGGACTTGCCCGGGTGTGTCGCTACCGGGACGAGCGTGGAAGACGTCGAACACGAAATCCGTGATGCGATTCGTTTTCATATCGCCGGTTTGAACGAAGACGGACTGGCGATCCCGGCTCCAACAAGTATCGCCAATTACGTCGAAGCTTAACGAATCCGCTACTGCCCGTTCAGCATCCGCTCGGCGAGATTGCGGTGGGTGCGCTCCATGCGGTCCGACTGGGTGGCGGCGACATCGCGGTCCTTGCGGCAGGCGGTATAGGCCGCGGATCCCTGCGGGCCGCCCTTTGTCTGGCAATAGGCGTCGTCGTCGGTCTGCGATACCGCGTTCGGCGTATGCCGCTCAAGGCTGGCGCAGCCGCCGAGCGAGAGCGCGGTCATGACGAGAGCGGTAAGGTGCATGAATGTCTTCAGGCGCATGATCGTTCCAGGATTACCGCAGTCGCGCGACTGTTCGGACTCAATTACGGGGATTGTAAGTCCAAAGGATACCTAGCAGGTCATTGAAAAAACTCGCCGTCATTCCCGAAGCCGCATCAGTGGCTGTCGGGAATCCATAACCCCTGTCGAAGTGACATCAAAGGCGATCGGACATCGGCCAAGCTTCACAGCTAGCACTGGGCGTATGGATTCCGGGCTCGCGCAAGAGCGCGCCCTCAGATGCGCAATTGCGCATCGGGGAATGACGAAAGAAATCCACGACCGTTCATATCCTGCTCTTCAGCGCGGCCTGGATTTCGTCAAGCACCTTCGGATCCTCGATGGTCGCGGGCATCGTCCATTGATCGCCATCAGCGATCTTCTTGATGGTCCCCCGCAGGATTTTTCCGGAGCGCGTCTTCGGCAGCCGGTTCACCGTAATTGCGAGCTTGAATGCCGCGACCGGACCAAGCTTCTCGCGCACCAGCCCTACAACATCCTTCTCGATCTCGGCGGAGCTGCGCGTCACGCCGGCCTTGAGCACCAAGAGGCCGCACGGCACCTCGCCCTTGACGGCGTCCTTGATGCCGAGCACCGCGCATTCCGCGACGTCGGGATGCGAGGCCAGGATTTCCTCCATGCCGCCGGTGGACAGGCGATGACCGGCGACGTTGATGATGTCGTCGGTGCGGCCCATGACGAAGATGTAGCCATCCTCGTCCTTGTAGCCGGCGTCCGAGGTCTTGTAGTAGCCGGGAAACTCGTTGAAGTAGGCTTCCCTGCAGCGGGCGTCCTGCTCCCACAGCGTCGGCAGGCAGCCCGGCGGTAGCGGCAGCCTGATGACGATGGAGCCCATCGCGTTGGGTGGCAGCGGCTTCGCCGCCTCATCGACGATATCGACCTGATAGCCCGGCATCGCCACGGTCGGTGAGCCGTGCTTCACCGGCAGCATGCCGAGGCCGACCGGATTGCCGGCGATGCACCAGCCGGTTTCGGTCTGCCACCAGTGATCGACGACGGGGACCTTCAATTGCTTTTCCGCCCATTCCACCGTCGGCGGATCGGCGCGCT
>JBDTCP010000038.1:0-8436 GCA_039923555.1 Nitrobacter sp. | reverse complement strand
AGAGCTCGCTGCGCTACCGCCGGCAACTGCTGGCGCTGAAGCACTATTTTGCGCGGCACAGCGCCACGGTTCTGCTGCTCGATGACATGACCGCGGAAATCGTCGACAAGACCGTCCACAGCGTCGTACACGGCGTGATCAATCTCCAGGAACTGGCGCCGGACTATGGCGCGGAACGCCGGCGGATGCGGGTCGTCAAATATCGTGGCAAGGCCTTCCGTGGCGGATATCACGACATGACGATCACGACGGGCGGACTTCAGGTGTTTCCGCGGCTGGTGTCGGCCGAACACCGCACCAAATTCATCCGCGGCCAGATGACAAGCGACGTTCCGCAACTCGACGCGCTGCTTGGCGGCGGCATCGAGCAGGGATCCAGCACGCTACTGATCGGTCCGGCCGGTACAGGCAAGAGCCTGTTCGTTTTCCAGTTCATTCAGGCGGCCATCAGGCGCGGCGAGAAAGCGGCGCTGTTTGCGTTCGACGAAGAGCTTGGCCTGTTGTTCGACCGCACGCGGGCGATGGGGTTCGAGTTCGAGAAACTGCGCGATGAGGGCCGGCTCCTGATCGAGCAGGTGGACGCTGCGGAGTTGTCTCCGGGCGAATTCGCGCACCGTGTGCGCAAGCGGGTGGATGAGGCGCAGGCCAAGACCGTCGTGATCGACAGTCTGAACGGATATCAGGCGTCCATGCCCGAGGAAAATGCGCTGATCGTGCATATCCACGAACTGCTGCAGTATCTCAATCGCCAGGGCGCCACCACATTTCTCACCGTCGCTCAGCATGGGCTGGTTGGCGACATGAAGAGCCCCGTCGATGTAACGTACCTCGCCGATACCGTGGTGTTGCTCCGCTATTTCGAAGCGTTCGGAAAAATCCGGCGCGCGGTTTCAGTTGTCAAGAAGCGAACGGGATTTCACGAAGATACAATACGCGAATTTCGGATCGGCAAAACCGGTCTCACCATCGGCGAGCCGCTGACCCAATTCCAGGGCGTGCTTAAAGGCGTGCCAAGCTTTGTCAGCGAAGCGGCGCAGCAGCAGTTAAGCAAGTCAGACGATGGCCGCTGACCGGGGCTCGCAGTACGTCCTGATCCACACGCCGCGTGGTCGTGATGCGGAGATTGCGGCCAGCCTGCTGAAAGAGGTGGGGGTGTCCGCGGTCAAGGCGCTGGACCTTACCCAGTTCGAAAAATTGTTGAGCAACGATACCTGGTTCGCTCTGCTGACGGACGAGACGCTCCGTTCCGGCGACATGCGTAGCATCGCGGCCTGGATCGCGAACCAGCCCGCCTGGTCGGACCTGCCCTTTATCGTTCTCACCCAGCGCGGCGGCGGACAGGAACGAAATCCGGAGGCTGCGCGTCTGTCGGAAATGCTGCGCAATGTGACCTTCCTGGAACGGCCTTTCCATCCCACGACCTTTGTCAGCGTCGCCCGCACCGCGCTAAACGGGCGTCGACGCCAGTTCGATACCCGAGCGCTGATCTCCGACCTTAACAAAGGTGAAGAACGCCTGCGCCGCGCCAACGAGACGCTGGAGGGGCGGGTCGCTGAACGTACGGCCGAGCTCCAGCAAACCCACAAGCTTGTGCTTGATGAAATCGCGCAGCGCGAGAAAGCCGAAGAATTTCTGCGTCAGGCCCAGAAGATGGAGATGATTGGTCAACTGACAGGCGGCGTGGCGCATGACTTCAACAATCTCCTGATGGCAGTGATCGGCAATCTGGACATGTTGCGCCGCCATTCACCGGATGACGCGAAAACCCGGCGTCTCATTGACGGCGCGATGCAGGGCGCCCAGCGCGGCGCAACGCTGACCCAGCGTCTGTTGGCGTTCGCGCGGCGGCAGGAGTTGACGGTGGAAGCGCGTAGTCTGTCCGGTCTGGTGCAGGGCATGACAAACCTTATCGAGCAGTCCACCGGTTCCAAGATCGAGCTGAAGTTCGATGTTCCGGAACAACTGCCGCCTGTCATGGTCGACACCAATCAGATCGAGCTTGCCGTGCTGAATCTGGTGGTCAATGCGCGCGATGCGATGCCGAACGGCGGCACGCTGAACATTTCCGCTGATGTGGTTGACATCGATGCCGACGACGATCTTGCTACCGGCACTTATATCCGCCTGTCGGTGCGGGACTCCGGCCAAGGCATGGACGCCGAAACGTTGAGCAAGGCGACCGAGCCATTTTTCTCAACCAAAGAGATCGGCAAGGGCACCGGTCTCGGCCTGTCGATGATCGACGGATTGGCTAAGCAGTTGAAAGGGGCTTTGCGGCTGTCGAGTGATGTCGGCATCGGCACCCGGGCCGACCTGTGGTTGCCTGCGGCCACAAGTCATCAGATCGAGGCGCCACGTCCGCAGGCTTCCGCTGCCGAATTACCCGCAACGGAGCAGATCAAGATTCTGTTTGTGGACGACGACATGTTGATCGCGATGAGCACGGTCGACATGCTGGAAGATCTTGGTCACGAAGTCGTCTCGGTCAACTCCGGCGCGAGCGCTTTGCAACTGCTCGAGGACGGTCAGACGTTCGATCTGCTGATCACGGATTATTCGATGCCGCGGATGACGGGAGCGCAACTCGCGAGCGCAGCGCGCGCCCTGCGGCCTGACCTGCCGATCCTGCTGGCAACGGGCTATGCCGAACTTCCGTCCCAGCAAGAGATCGATCTGCCGCGGCTCGCCAAGCCGTATCAGCAGGCGCAACTTGCGACCGAGCTCGCAAAGGTCCTCGCTCGCGGTTCAGTGTGAATGTGTATATCGCCGAAGCCAAAAGCGCTCCGGAAAACCGGGGCGCTTTCGCATTCAACAGCCGTGATTGTCGAAAGAGATTCGGATCAGGCTGCCACCTTCTCGACCGTGGTCTCGACCACCGGCGCGGAGGGCGCGCTGGTCGCGATCGGAATGCTGCGGGGCTTCTTGGCTTCCGGAATCTCGCGGACAAGATCGACGTGGAGCAGGTCGTTCTCGAGCGAGGCGTTCTTCACCAGAACGAAGTCGGCAAGCTGGAATACACGCTCGAAGGTGCGTGCCGCGATGCCGCGATACAGCACCTCGGATTTGACCTTGCCGTTTTCGTTGGCGACCTTCTCGCCCTTGATCGTCAGCGTGTTTTCCTTTGCGACGATGGAGAGCTCATTCTGGGCGAAACCGGATACGGCGACGCTGATGCGATACGCGTTCTCGCCGGTGCGCTCGATGTTATAGGGCGGGTAGCCGGGCGCGTCGCCATTGGCCTGGTCGAGCTGATTGAAGAAGCGATCGAAGCCGACGGTGGAACGATAAAACGGGGTGAGGTCGAAAGTACGCATAGGTAGTCCTCCATTGAGCGACATTGAAATGAACCCGCCCGCCAATCGGGCCGGGCTTTCGTCTGTGTGCAGCCTGATGATCCGGTTCCGGAGCACTGGTAGCGGCCTGCACAGAGGTGATATGGGAGAACTCCAGACCCGTTCAAGAGGACGGGACACCCCTGCTTTTTGACGTTCCCCGCCCTTGTTTCAGGGGCTTTGCGCCCACCCGGTCCGCTCATGACGCTTCTTTCGATTCCTGCCAATCCAGTTCCGGAGGACTACGTCAGCGGCACGATCAAGACCTCTGACGGAGTCGGATTGCGCTTCGCACGCTGGGCGCCGCCGTCGGGGCGCAAGGGAACTGTCTGCGTATTTACCGGACGCAGCGAGCAGATCGAAAAATATTTCGAGACGGTACGTGATCTGCGTGACCGCGGGTTTGCCGTGGCTGTCATCGACTGGCGCGGGCAGGGCCATTCGCAGCACGAGCTGCGTGACGGAGGCAAGGGTTACGTGCGCAATTTCTCCGACTACGAAATCGACGTTCAGGCCTTCGTGGAGCAGGTGGTGCTGCCGGATTGCCCGCCGCCGTACTTCGCGCTGGCGCATTCGATGGGTGGCGCGGTGCTGCTACGGGTAGCGCACGCCGGCAGGCGCTGGTTCGACCGCATCGTGCTGTCGGCGCCGATGATCGATCTGCCGGGACATCGCACGTCGTTTGCGGCGCGTGCACTGCTGCGCGCCATGCGGCTGTTCGGACAGGGCGGCCGCTACGTTCCGGGCGGCAACGACCAGCTCACCGGCGTCGCCGACTTCATTGGCAATCCCTTCACGAGCGATCCCGTGCGGTTCGCCCGCAATGCTGCGATCCTCGAGGAAGACCCGACGCTGGGACTCGCGTCGCCCTCGGTGGCATGGGCCGACACCGCCTTGCGGGCAATGCATGATTTTCGCGCCGTGAATTATCCGTCGCAAATTCGTCAGCCGCTGTTGATGATCGCGGCGAGCCACGACACCATCGTCTCCACCGCGGCGATCGAGGAGTTCGCCTATCATCTGCGTGGCGGCTCGCACCTCGTCATCGCCGGATCGAAGCACGAGATCCTGCAGGAGCAGGATCGTTACAGCGCCCAGTTCTGGGCCGCGTTCGATGCTTTCGTGCCGGGAACGCCGTTGTTCTAGTGGCTTACGCGTGGCATTGAAAAAGAACTCGTCATACCCCGCGAAAGCGGGGTATCCAGTAGTCATTGACGATGGCGATTACTGGATCACCCGCTTTCGCGGGTGATGACGACGTCTAACATTGCGCGACCTGGATTGTTAGCCTGGCTTGGGGTTCGCATCGCGATGCTCGATGCGCACTAGCTACATTTCGGCCGCCTACAGCATCTTCTCGATGGCGATGCCGGCGAGGTAGACGCCGAGCAGCAGCATCGCGATCAGGAACCAGCGGCGGAACGTCTCGGCGTCCATCCGCGTCCGCACAGTCTGGCCGAGCGCCATGCCTGTGAATGATCCGGCCATCGCGATCGCGCCCGGCACGATGGTCGAGGCGTCCATCAGGCCGGCGTTGGTGAGGTTGAACGCCAGCGCGAGGGTTGCGGTGGTGAAGAACACGCCCAGCGCCTGCACCAGTTCGTCCTTCTCCAGGCCGATCGCCTGCATGAACGGCATCGACGGAATGACTTGCACGCCGGTTGCTGCGGAGACGACGCCGGTCACCACGCCGACGATTCCGCCGACCCATTTCTCATGGGCCGGTACGACTGCGAAGCGAACCCTGCGCAGGCCGACGATGGCGTAGATCACCAGCAGGATGCCAAGGATGATGGTGCCGAAGCGCGCGTAGGGACCGGTCATCAGCCCGGCGCCGGAGAGAATGCCGATCACGGTGCCGAGCATCAGCGGCCAGAGCCGGCGGAGGATGTCGCGCAGATAGGGGCCTGCGAAGGTCTGCCAGAGGTTGGTGATGATCGCCGGCACGATGACGATGGCGAGCGCATGAGCCGGCGGCATCGCCACCGCCAGCAGGCCCACGGATACCGTGGGGAGGCCGAGCCCGATTACGCCCTTGATGAAGCCGGCCAGCGTGAACACCATGGCCGTGATGATAAGCATGGTCACGGACATGGGCGACGAACCGATGAGTGAGACATGACGCAAAATGCCCGGCGACTACCGCCTAAAAAAACACTTACGGCGCCACGAAGCCGCAGGGATCGTCCCATTCCTCGGCAGCGCCCAAAAAAGAATGCCTGTGGGCCTAGCCGTTCAGCAGTTTCAATGCGGCCTCATGCACGCGCGGGTCGCCGGCGGCGATGATGCGGCCGCCACCCTGCGCTGACTTGCCGTCCCATGTCGTGATCACGCCGCCGGCTCCGGTGATGATCGGAATCAGGGCCGCGATATCGTAAGATTTGAGTTCGGTTTCGATAACGAGATCGAGATGGCCGGCGGCCAGCATGCAATAGGAATAGCAGTCGCCGCCATAACGCGTCAGCCGCACCTCGGCCTCGACCTTGCCGAAGGCGGCGCGGTCGTCGGTATTCATCAAAAGCGGGCTGGTCGTGAACGATGTCGCCTCTTTCAGCGACGCGCACCGGCGCACCGCGAGCTTGCGTTCGTTCGACGGACCGCGATAGCGCGCGGAGCCGCTGTCGCCGCTGAAGCGCTCGCCGATGTAGGGCTGATGCATCAGGCCGTACACCGGCATGCCGCGATGAAGCAGCGCGATCAGGGTGCCCCAGATCGGAAAGCCAGCGATGAAGGATTTGGTGCCGTCGATCGGGTCCAGCACCCAGACATATTCGGCGTTTTCGCGCTCGTTGCCGAATTCCTCGCCGACAATGCCGTGTTGTGGAAAGTTGGCTTTGATCATCCGACGCATCACCGCCTCGGCTGCCCGGTCTGCTTCCGTGACCGGATCGAAGCCGCGGCTGCCGCTCTTGTTTTCGACGTCGAGAAGAGACGTTCTGAAGAACGGCAGGATGGTTTCGCCCGAGGCCGTAGCTAGACGATCAATGAACGCGGTAAAATCGATGACCGTCACGGCGGTACCTCACCGGGCGACGTTCGCGCTGCGCCCAAGAATGCTAAGCGCCTCCTATACATGCCTGGATCGGAGACCGCATCGTCTGCAATTCCATCGCAGAGCAGTTATCCCGCTCTCGAATCATTCGCCAATCGAATGCTGGATGTGGCCCCATTCGCGATCCGTAGACCCGAAATCGCCGCTTTAAGCATTGCGGCCGGACGGTGATGATTATCGCCGGAGTCGATTAAATATTGATATCATTCAACAAACACGTTGTGCGCAGTGGCGCTTGAAGAAATGAGAATATGCATATTATAGGGGAAAATCGTTTGAAATCTCTTGCATTTTGTGCAGCGCGGCCGCATATTGTTGCGGTGCGGTAGCTTTTGCGCTATCGCTGCCCTCCTTGGGCGTTTCCTCCCTAGACTCGGGCCGCTTGTTTTGACGAGCGGCCCTTTTTCTATCCGGTATCGAATGTCTTCCGCGGTGGGAAGGCTTTAACCGACGTTAGCGGTAGATAATTACTCGGCGGCGGCCCGAAACGACCCCAGGTCGCCGAGCGGTATGGCGGCGAGCGCATCGGCGAGCGTCATCAGATCCGCGGCGACCTGCTGGAAGCGCGGACCGCGCTCGCGCCGCCGTTCGTCCATGTAGACCGCGCGATTGAGTTCGAGCTGAATGGCGTGCAGTCCGCTGGCCGGATTTCCATAATGTTCGGTGATAAACCCGCCTGCGTAGGGTTTGTTGCGTCCGACCGAATAGCCGAGGGCACTCATCACCTCCTCGACAACGTTGGGAAGCAGCGGCGCGCAACTGGTGTCATAGCGATCACCGATCACGATATCCGGCCGTTTCGGTTCGTCGTGCGAGACGCCGGTCGACGGCATCGAGTGGCAATCCACCACGATAACCGTCCCGAACGCCTGATGCGCCTGGTGGATCAACCGGCGCAGCGCGCGATGATAGGGTTTGTAGAGCAACTCGATGCGGCCGAGTGCGTCGTCCACGCTGAGACGCTCACGATAGATCTCCTGGCCGTCACCGACGACGCGCGGAATGGTGCCGAGGCCGCCCGCGACCCGCATCGATCGCGTATTGGCGAAGCTCGGCAACCGTCCCGTGAACATCCGCGGATCGAGTTCATAAGGTTCGCGGTTTACATCGACGTAAGAGCGAGGAAAATTGACCCGAACCACTGGAAAGCCGACGTCGGCCAACCCGTCGATCAGTTCATCCATAAAGGAATCTTCCGATCGGCGCAGGCTGGCCAGATCGATACGCGACGCGGCCAGGAATTGCTCAGGATAGGCCGAGCCGGAATGGGGGGAGTTAAAGATGATGGGAGACCGCCATGTCGCCGGCTCCGCGATCTCGAAAGGGGGCGACTGGTCGCTGTCAAACTGGGTCATCGCCGGGCGTCGCCCCTGAAATTGCGCCGCCGCCTGCCGAACTTCGGCTAGACAGACGTTTTATGAACCTGCATTGTCGACAATCGCAGCCATTCTGCCAAGTCAAAGTTCGCCTTCACCCCAAATTTACCAGCCATCAGGCTTAGTGGGGCGAGCGCTCCTCCAAGCCAGGCCTGACGATCATCCCCATGCACAAGATTCTCCTCGCCGAAGACGATAACGACATGCGCCGGTTTCTGGTCAAGGCCCTGGAAAACGCCGGTTTCAAGGTGTCGTCCTACGACAATGGTCTGTCAGCCTATCAGAGGCTGCGTGAGGAGCCGTTTGAAATGCTTCTCACGGATATCGTGATGCCGGAAATGGACGGGATCGAACTGGCGCGTCGCGCTTCGGAACTCGATCCCGACATCAAGATCATGTTCATCACCGGCTTCGCGGCCGTCGCGCTGAATTCCGATTCCGAGGCACCCAAGAATGCCAAGGTGCTCTCCAAACCCGTACACTTGCGGGAATTGGTCAGCGAAGTGAACAAGATGCTGGCGGCCTGATTCTGGCTTCACTCCTCCTTGCCTGTCCGCACCGGAGCCGATATAGGGACGCATCCCGGAACGACAGGCGGCAAGGGCGCGTAGCTCAGCGGGAGAGCACCTCGTTGACATCGAGGGGGTCACAGGTTCGATCCCTGTCGCGCCCACCA
>JBDTCP010000037.1:0-5920 GCA_039923555.1 Nitrobacter sp. | reverse complement strand
GCAGCTTCGCGGTCAGATCGGCCATACGGGTGTCCGGTATGCTCGGCGTGGCAACAGTGGGCCCTGCCTTCGCGGCCGGCGCGGCCGCGTTGCGCGCAATCGTGCTCTGGTCGATGCCGGTGGCGACCACCGAGACGCGGATGATGCCGTCAAGGCTCTCGTCGAAGGTGGCGCCGACGATGATATTCGCGTCCTGATCGACCTCCTCGCGAATGCGGGTAGCGGCCTCGTCGACCTCGAACAGCGTCAGGTCCTTGCCGCCGGTGATCGAGATCAAAAGGCCCCGCGCGCCCTTCATGGA
Organism: Nitrobacter sp.; assembly: GCA_039923555.1. Classification (GTDB taxonomy): domain Bacteria; phylum Pseudomonadota; class Alphaproteobacteria; order Rhizobiales; family Xanthobacteraceae; genus Nitrobacter. The sequence continues at coordinate 5,619 of JBDTCP010000037.1, read as the reverse complement.
ACTGTCGTCGATCAGCGGATTGGCGATCGCGGCTTCGGCGGCGGTGAGCGCGCGCTTCTCGCCAGAGGCCTCACCGGTACCCATCATCGCCTTGCCCATCTCGCGCATCACCGCGCGAACGTCGGCAAAGTCGAGATTGATCAGGCCTTCCTTGACCATCAGGTCGGTGATGCAGGCAACGCCCGAATAGAGTACCTGGTCGGCCATCGCGAAGGCGTCGGCGAAGGTGGTCTTTTCGTTGGCGACTCGGAACAGATTCTGGTTCGGGATGATCAACAGCGTATCGACCACCTTGTGCAACTCGCCGATTCCTGAATCGGCGGTGCGCATACGGCGCTGGCCTTCGAAATGGAACGGCTTGGTGACCACACCGACGGTCAGGATTCCCATCTCGCGCGCGGCCTTGGCGATCACGGGCGCAGCCCCCGTGCCGGTGCCACCACCCATGCCGGCGGTGACGAATACCATGTTCGCGCCTGAGAGATGGTCGCGAATCTCGTCGATCACTTCCTGCGCTGCGGCAGCGCCGACATCCGGCTGAGACCCCGCGCCGAGACCCTGGGTGACCTGCGTGCCCATCTGAATGATGCGCTGCGCCTTGGCCATGGTCAGCGCCTGCGCGTCGGTGTTGGCGACGACGAAGTCGACTCCGACCAGCCCGGCGGTGATCATGTTGTTGACCGCGTTGCCGCCAGCGCCGCCGACGCCAAATACGGTGATGCGCGGCTTCAGCTCGTGAATGTCGGGAACGTTGAGATTGATGGTCATGGTTGCCTCTCGATTACACGCGCGGTGTCGCTATGCCAGCGGTCGTCGACCGCGGGAGTTGATGGAAATCTGCAAATCGGCGGAAAATTCATCAGAAGCCCTCCCGGAGCCATCGTCCGACCTTTCCGAAATAACCGTCCGTCCCTGTCCGGAGCTGCCGGGTGTGTCGGGGTTCGACATGTTCAAGATGTGCGTATTGCGGATACACCAGGAGGCCTGTGGGGACCGCGAACGAGGCGCCCTTGGCCTCGCCGGGCAGCCGGCCGAAGCCAAGCGGGCGGCCGATGCGAACCGGACGGCCGAGGATGCGGCTGGCGAATTCGGGAACGCCGGTGAGTTGCGACGCGCCGCCGCTCAACACGACCCGCGCCCGCGGCTCGGCGGCAAAAGGGGAATCCGCGAGTCGATCCCTGACCATCTCAAAAATCTCCTCGACGCGCTGGCGGATGATGTTGGCGATGGTCCCGCGCGACACCACCTGTGGCGCATCGCTGTCGTTGTCTCCGGCAGCCGGCACCGTCATCAATTCGCGTGCGTCGGAGCCGCCCGTCAGCACCGTGCCATATAACGTCTTGATTCGCTCGGCATCCGCAATGCAAGCCCCCAAACCGCGCGCGAGATCCATCGTGACGTGCTGGCCGCCGACGGCGAAGCCGCTCGCATGGACGAAGCGGCCGGCCGAGTAGATCGCGATCGTGGTCGTTCCGGCTCCCATCTCAACGACTGCGGCGCCGAGATCGGCTTCGTCGTCGGTCAGAACCGACAGGCCTGCCACATAGGGGCTTGCCGCCATGGCTTCGACGGTAAGGTGGCAGCGCTCGACCGCCAGCATCAGGTTTTTCGCGACCGTCGCCTCTGAAGTCACCACGTTCATGTCGACGCCGAACCGGCGCGCCACCATGCCGCGTGGATCGCGGATACCCTTTACGCCGTCGAGCGAATAGCCGACCGGCAACGCATGGAGCACGGTGCGTCCAGGGGCCGTGGCATGACGCATGCCGGCCGAGGTGACGCGGCTGATGTCGGACGGTGTCACCCCTCCGCCCTGAATGTCGGAAGCCGCTTCGATCAACTGTCCTTGCAGCCGGCCGGCCGACACCGGCAACAGCACGGATTCGACCCGGACTTTTGCCATCCGCTCGGCCAGCGACACAGCCTGCCGCACCGCCTGCTCGCATTGGGCGAGATCGGCCACCGCGCCGGCCTTCATGCCACGCGACTGGATCTGGCTGTAGCCGATCAGCTCGACGGCATGGGTTCGTCCGCGCAAGGCTTCGTTCGGCGCGCTCGGCTTCAACCGCGCGATCATGCAGGCGATCTTGCTGGTGCCGATGTCCAGCGACGCCACCAGCGCGCTGCGATTCTGCTGCATCGGCCGCATCTTCGGCGTCTGGTTGCGATCGAGACCGGTCATGCGCTGCCGGCCTTCTTGCTGGACTTCTTGAACTGCTCTTCCCGCGCCTTGGCGGCCTCTTCCGAGAGACGGACCGTCAGGCGGTCGGGTAGCCGCATGTCGATAGCGGTGATATCGCGCGACAGCAGCGTGTCTTCCCGGTCGTATTTCATGAGCGCCGCCAGCGCGCGGCCGACGTCGGTCTCCGGCAGCCGGATGTCGAGTCCATCCTTGAGGCGCAGATTCCAGCGCCGCTCGCCGACGAAGATCACAGCTTTGAGCTGGCTGTTCACCGCCGGATATTTCGCCACCAATGCGAGGAAATCCCGGGCACGGGTTTCCGCTCCCTTGCCGACCACGAGCGGCAGCGACGCAAAGCGACGGGTGACGTAGGGCTCGAGCACAACGCCGTCATCAGCGATCACCGAGAGCTTGCCGTCCTCCTGCCATAGCGCGAAGGGGCGGCGCTCGGTAATGTTGATCTGGAGCGCGCCGGGATAAAGCTTCAGCACCGTCGCGTCCACGATCCACGGATTGGCCTTCAAGCTGTCGCGCACACCGGCGGCATCGAGGAACAAGAGCGAGGAACGTCCGTTAACGCCGCCGACCGCCAACACCTCGTCCTGCGTCAGCTGCTTGCGGCCGTTGATCGTGACGGAGGTGATGCGGAAGCCCGCGGCATTGGCCAGCGCATTGCGCGTGTCGCTCAAGGCTGTGATCGCTGTATCGACGTGACCGCCCCTGATGACGCCGAGCGCGACACTGCCTCCGAAGATGATGATGGTCAGGGCGGCGCCGAGCCGGCGCGGAACGTGGCGCTCGAGAACAGCGATCGTGCGATTGGGATTCTTGGCGCGCGCGTCGAGACGATCCGCCCGGGCGCGCTTCAGCTTCGCGATCTGCTCACGCAGCAAAATGCCGACACCGCTGGCGGCCAACCTGATCAGGTCGACCTCCTTCAGCAGATCAGACCTGGACCCCGGCGATCTCAACGACCGATCGAGGCGTCCTCCACCATCCATTGCGCGAACTCGTCACATGTTTTGTGCCGCACCGCTTGCGAACTCACGGCGCGTGACGCAGGAACCCAAATCGGAGACACGCGACGTCCTGGCAATGCCGGGCGGGCCGCCGACCTTGCGGCAGGTCCGCTATCTCCCTCGATGCGGTCGTCGAAGCGGGAAATCCGCAACAGCTCGCGCCCCAGCAGCCAAGCGCCACATGCGCCGCCAGCGTTAACCTTCGGACGTCCTGGTAAACAAAAGGTAAATCCGGTGGGGGCAAGGCGTGTTTTGATGCGATAAAAGAATGCCTTGCGGCGTTCCGGGGCGCGGCCATCCCGGGCAACTAAATGCTCCCGGCGGGTTCCCTTACCGGCAGACGGATCCCTTCAAGCCGGGCGGCAGGCTTTTTCGGCAAGCACGATCTGATCGCGCAGGAAATCCGCGAATCCGATGCCCTGCGCCTTCAGTGCCTTGGGGTAGAGCGAGGCCGCGGTCAGGCCCGGCAGGGTGTTGGTCTCCAGGTAGACCGGTCCGTCAGCGCTCACGATGAAGTCGGTGCGGGAATAGCCGCGGCAGGAAAGCGCGCGATGCGCCCGCAGCGAATGATCCATGATCTGAGCGGTGATATCGGGCGAAAAGCGCCCGGGGCAAATTTCCTGCGTCGTTTTGGCCAGATATTTCGACGTATAGTCGAACCGCCCCTCTGCCGGCACGATCTCGATCGGCGGAAGTGCGACGACCGTACCGTCGGAGCGCTCCAGCACGCCGCAGGTCGCCTCGATTCCGGGCACAAACGGTTCGATGACATACTCTTCGGTCTTCGCCGCATGGCGGACGGCGCCGACGTCCTGCTTTGCATTGACGAAGATCAGTCCATAGCTCGATCCGTCGCGTGAGGGTTTTGCGATCAGCCGGCCGTGCTCGGCGAACGCACGATCGATGTCCTCCAGCGGCACTCCCGCGGGCACCGCGACGCCCGCCAGCGCCGCAAAACGCTTGGCCGCGACCTTGTCGAACGCGAGGTACGAGGCGGCCGAGCCTGACCCCGTAAAGGGAATGCCGCGGAGTTCGCACATCGCCTGCAGTTCGCCGTTTTCCGCGCGGCCGCCATGAAGGCCGAGCACGAGCACCCGGCCTTGGGCCTTTGCCCTGTCGAGCGCCTGCTCCAGCGGCACGCCGGGACCACGGGGGATGAATTCGTCCTCGAATGGCCTGACATGGCCGAGCAACGCTTCAGAGCGCACGCTATGGACATCGTCGCGCACATCCCAGAACCAGAGATCGGACTCGGACAGCGCGGCGTTCAGTGCCTGCGCGCTCGCGACTGAGACGAGACGTTCCTTGTTGCTACCGCCGAACAGAATGGTAATGCGCATGGTCCTATTCCAGCCCAATCCGCTTAATTTCCCATTGCAGATCGACGCCTGCGTGCTGTTTCACCCGCGCGCGCACGGCCTCGCCCAGCGTCTCGATGTCGCGCGCGGTCGCTTCGCCGGTGTTGATGAGGAAATTGCAGTGCATTTCCGAGACCTGAGCGCCGCCGATGCGGTGGCCGCGCATCCCGGCCGCATCGATCAGTTTCCACGCACTCTGCCCCGGCGGGTTCTTGAAGGTCGAGCCGCCGGTCTTCTCGCGGATCGGCTGCACCGTCTCGCGGTGGGTCTGCACCTCGTTCATGCGCGCGCGGATCGCCTCCGGTTCGGCCAGGCGCCCGCGAAACGTCGCTCCGGTGAAGATGACGGAGGGATAGATCGCACTGTTGCGGTAGGTGAATTTCATGCCGGCATTGTCGACCGTCATCTTGTCGCCACGGCGGCTGACGGCGCGCGCCTCGACCAGAACATCTTTGGTTTCGCTGCCGTTGGCGCCGGCATTCATCCGCAGCGCGCCGCCGATGGTACCGGGGATGCCGAAGTAGAATTCGAGTCCGCCGATATCAGCCGTGGCCGCCGCTTCCGCGACGCGCTTGTCGAGCGCGGCAGTGCCGGCGCGCACGATATCGCCATCGATCGTCACGTCACCAAATCCGCGCGGCGCAAGACGGATCACCACGCCCGGCAAACCTCGATCGCGCACGATCACGTTGGAGCCGACCCCGATGCAGTAGATCGGAATTTCTTCCGGTAGATGCCGCAGGAAATAGGCGAGATCATTCTCGTCCGCCGGCGTGAACAGCACCTGCGCCGGACCGCCGACACGAAACCAGGTCAGCGGCGCCAGCGGCTCATTCGGCAGCATCCGCCCGCGCAGCTCGGGCATCCCGGATTTCAGTTTGGATGTGATGTCGGGGAAGGTCATAAGCACAGCGTAACCGCAATGGTTGACTCTCCCCTCTCGCGCTTGCGGGGGAGGGTTAGGGTGGGGGCACTTTCTCGCAAGCAATCCATTTGAGAAGAGCCCCCTCTCCACCTCTCCCCCGCAAGCGGGAGAGAGAGCCGGCCGCGATGTGATGAC
>JBDTCP010000036.1:0-3251 GCA_039923555.1 Nitrobacter sp. | reverse complement strand
CGCTGATCAGCGCCCGCGCGGCCCACGTGCCCTCGTCGCGTCTCCACAGTGCAAGCAGCCCCATCGCGGCGAGACCGAACACCAGCGGGGTCGCGAAGGCGATCTGCGTCGGGATCAGCTCGATGATGTAGCGAAGGGTGAAACCGTCCACGCGCGCGCGGCCGAACTGCTTGGCGAACGACACCCAATGGTGATCGGCGTTCCAGATCAGGACCGGTGAGAATATCGCCAGTGCGACGAGCCCGCCGAGATAGGGCCACGGCGATTTCAACCAGCGCCGCAACTCCGGCACGACCAACAGCCAGATCAGGATCACCGGCCCGAAGAACAGCGCGGTATATTTCGACACCAGTGCCGCGCCCACAGTCGCGCCCACCGCGAGCCACCAGGCTCCGCGTCCGGTCACGAGTAGCTCGGCGAGACACAGCAGCACGACACTCGATGCCGCCATCAGCGGCGCGTCCGGCGTCACGATCAAGGTACCGGCGGCAACCATCAGCATGACGTTGAGAAGAACGGTTGCCGACGCCGCCGCTCGCGCGCTATCGAACAGCAGTAGGGTCGCGCGATAGACCGCAAAACTCATTGGCAGCGCCAGCAGGATCGAGACAAGCCGCACGCCGAATTCGGTGTCGCCCGCGATCATGGTGCCGAGCCGGATCACGATCGCCACCATCGGCGGATGATCGTAATAGCCTCCGGCCAGATGCTTCGACCATGTCCAGTAATAAGCTTCGTCGAATGTCAGTGGCGTCAGTGCCGCACAGATGAGCCGCAAGGCCACCAGCGCAAGCACCGTGAGAACAACAGCGCGGACGGACCGCGTCTCGGTCAGACGCATCGCCGTGCTATCGCCTGCGCCAGACGAACAGGCTGGATACCGCGTAATTCCAGACCACGCCCATCAGCGCGCCGGCGGCGCCTGCCAGCCACCAGATCGGCTCCTGGTCGTAGACCGAGAACGCGACGCCGACGTTGGCGAGCAACCCGACGCCGCACACCACATAGAACAGCAGAAGGCCGCGCAGGATCCGGAGCCCTTTCAGGCGCTGGTCGCGATAGGTCAGGAAATTGTTGAGCAGGAAATTGCTGGTCATCGCCAGCACCGCGCCAAAGGCCTGCGATTGTGCAAACGGCCATTGCAGCGCTTCAAGCGCGACAAACAGACCGGCGAAATGCACGACGACGCCGACCGATCCGACCAGCGCGAACAGCAGAAATCGCAATGAGACCGCATCACGCGTCAGCTTCGCCAGCACGAGACCGAGGAAGTCCAGCGCGACCATCGAATCCAGCTTGCTCTCGCCATGCAGCCGCGCGCCGAACGTGTAGGGAATCTCCGTGATGCGCAACGCGCCATGCGCGGTTGCAACCACGTCCAGCAGGATCTTGAAGCCCTGGATCGAAAGCTCGGGCGCGAGCCGTTCGAAGCGGTCACGGCGGATCATGAAAAAGCCGCTCATGGGGTCTGCGATCTCGACGCGCAGCAACCGCTTCGCGACCGACGTTGCCAGCATGCTGAAGCCCGCACGCTGCTTGTTGAAGCTGTCGGCGCTGCCGCCTTCGATATAGCGGCTGCCGACGACGAGGTCGGCGACATTGGTTTCCAGAAGCGCGAGCATCTTCGGCAACCGGGTTTCGTCGTGCTGAAGGTCGGCATCCATCACCGCGGCGCACGGCGCACTCGATGCCAGAATGCCCTCGATGCACGCGCCCGATAGGCCGCGCCGCCCGATCCGCCGGATGCAGCGAACGCGCGAATCCTGCGCGGCCAGTTTCCGCACCACATCGGAGGTCCCGTCGGGAGAATTGTCGTCGACATAGATGACTTCCCACGCGATTCCCGTCAGCGCGGCGTCCAGCTTCTGATACAGCGCAACGATGTTGTCGCGCTCGTTGAAGGTCGGCACGACGACTGAAAGTTGACGCGGCATTCTGATTGATAAGTCGACCGGCCCCGGTCTCATGGCTTCATTCATGGCGCCAGCATATATCCGTGGCGGTCGCCGATGCCAAGGCGACCCGCGTCAAGGCAGCCAAATCATGCGATCGAGCCGGAAAATCATCCAAAAGCCGAAAATGTATGAAAATCAGGCCCAAAATGCCAACGACCACGAACAACATGGCGCGCGTACATCCGGCGCAGCCGAGTTATCCCGTGGTCGTCCCGGCGATGGAGCGGGGACTTCAACATCGCCGTTACTATTGACATAGATACGGCTGCAACATCCGCAAGGGGTACGTCGCATGGCAGGCGAGGCAGGCAAGATCTACATCGGCGTCGGCGGCTGGACCTTCGCGCCGTGGCGCGGCGTTTTTTACCCGGACAAGCTGACGCAAGCGAAGGAACTCGAATACGCCGCCTCACAACTCACCTCGATCGAGATCAACGGCACCTACTACGGTTCGCAAAAGCCCGAGAGCTTTCGCAAGTGGGCGCGCGAGGTGCCCGACGGCTTTGTGTTCTCGCTGAAAGGGCCGCGCTTCGCCACCAATCGCCGAGTGCTGGCCGAGGCCGGCGACTCGGTGAAGCGCTTCTACGACTCCGGCGTGCTCGAACTTGGCGACCGGCTCGGCCCGGTGCTGTGGCAGTTCGCGCCTACCAAAAAATTCGACGAAGTCGACTTCGGCAAGTTTCTCGAGCTGTTGCCGCGGAAGCTGGAAGGGCGCACGCTCCGCCATGTGGTCGAAGTCCGTCACGACAGCTTCTCCACGCCGGACTTCATCGCGCTCTTGCGACAGTTCGAGGTGCCCGTCGTATTTGCCGAACACGGAAAGTATCCGGCGATCGCCGATATCGCCGCGGATTTCGTCTATGCGCGTCTGCAAATGGGCAACGACGAGATAAAGACCTGCTATCCTCCGAAGCAGCTCGATGCCTGGGCCAAGCGATTTCAGACCTGGGCCGAAGGCGGCGAGCCGGACGACCTGCCCCGCGTCGACAAGACCAAGCCGAGGAAAATACCGCGCGATGTGTTCGCGTACGTGATCCACGAAGGCAAGGTACGTGCGCCCGCGGGCGCGATGGAGTTGATCGCGCGAGTCAAGTGACGAGAAGTCGACAGCAGATGCGAGGAACGGCACCGGCGGCCTCTGTCTTTTGTCACGCGTTCCCACATTGTTCCTCTAGACGCGCACCCCCGCCCCTCTACTATCAGTAGTTGTACGTAGGTGGCGTTTGGGCTTGTGGGGGCTCGGTGCGTTGGGGAGCGTCGTGCGCAGTATGTTTGGCCGTCTTGCTGGCGTACGCA
>JBDTCP010000035.1:0-7587 GCA_039923555.1 Nitrobacter sp. | reverse complement strand
GCCGGTCCTTGAGGGACGCGATCTCGACGTCGATACGCCTCCTGGCCAGCAGCGCGACCGGATCATGCTCGCCATCGGGAGCGGCACTGCATCCGAGCGTTCCAAACCGGCGCGTCGCTTCCACGGTCTCGCGCTCGATCGCGGCCTGAAGCGCATTGCGATTGCCGGAGCGCCGTATCGCGATCCGAAGTGCAAGGCTCCAGGCTTCTGCGATCGTCGTGACGACGTCGCCGGGATGGATGGCGCCTGTCGACGCACTGTCGTCATCGGCCGGACACGCCGAACAGTTCAGCAGGAACACCAGCGCGATCACGCTGCCGCATGCAAGTTTCCGTCGTCTCATTCTTATCTCCGGGGTGTCCTGCGACGCTTTTGTTCATTGCAACGGGAGTGCGCGGATACAGCGGCACAGCCGCAGCCGAATGTCAGGTTTTCGATGAGGCTGGAATGATGCGCAGCTTTTGTGGGCTTGTCACGAGACAGCGATTGTGAGCGCGTGGCGCCACAAAGGTGCGCGGCGGCGCCCGCAAAACTCGACCGATTTGAATCGAGTTGTCATCGCGTTGACGGCGATGGTAAATTTTGTGGCGAAATCCGGACGTGCTGTTTCGTTCGAATTGCACTGCGGCAGGTCCCGTGGAAAACCGCTGGCAATTTTATCCTGTTGTCCCCGCCTTTATTTTTGCGTCTGTGAACGTTGGGCTGCCTCTTGCACATACGTTGATGTGTAGATTTTCGACAAGCCGCTGAGCGGACTGAATTGCGACGCCGGCTACCTCGCCCAAAGCAGACTTCTCAAATCGCACGGGCTTCTCTATCGTACGCAGCCAGCAGATCGCATGGAGGAACATGAAATCGATATTCGCTCGACTGGTCGCGGGGCTGCCGGGGTCACGGCGTATCGCCGCGTGACAGCTCCGGCGATCCATCGCGTCACCCGGCTTGATCTGACCGTCCGGTCCTGGCGATGGCCGTTCGCGGAGGAACGGCGCAGCGAGATTGGCGCCCATTTCGCGGCGCGGCGCGTCAAAACGCCGGCGCTCTGGAACGGGCGTATCCTGCTCGGCCGCAATGAGATATTTGCGGATGGCTGTTTTCGCGCAGATTATTTTGAAACCGACTTCGCAAGTTTCCTCGCGTGGCGGGACTGGGGCTTTCCCGACGACAGCGTGTTCAACGGATTCGGCATGGGCGCGCTCCGTGGCAGCGACTCTGTGTTCGCGCTGGGTGAAATGGGCGCAAACACCGCGAATGCCGGCTGCATCTATTTCCCGTCAGGCACGCCCGACCCCAGCGATGTCAGAGACGGCGTCCTCGACATCGCGGGCAGCATCCTGCGCGAGGTCGAGGAGGAAACTGGTCTCGATCCTTCCACCTACCGTGCCGACCCGTGTTGGTATTGTGTCGCCGCCGGGCCGCTGATCGCGGTCATTCAGCTTTTAGACGTGGACATGCCGGGCGAGGGACTGCGTGCGCGGATCACACGCACGCTTGCGGGACAGGCCGCACCGGAACTTAGCGCGATCCATCTGGTGCGAGGCCGCGCGGATTTCGTCTCGGAGATGCCGGTCTATGTGACGGCGTTCATCGATCACGTGGCGTCGATGGCGGTTTGACATCAGCCGCCGGGCTGTATTGTCTTGAGGTCGCCGGAAACCGGAGTTCGCTTCATGAGCAAGAAAAATCATCTGGCTGCCGCCAATCCCAAGGTTTTCGTGGAGCCCTATCGCGTCGACGGCACAAAGCCGTTTCATCTTACCTCGTACAAGACCGCGGATCGCGGCGGCATCGACAAGGACACGGGGCAGGAGATCATCAAGGCCAATCGCGACCGCCTCAGCGACTTGCAGGAGAAGTTGTACGCGCAAGACGCATGGTCGCTGCTCCTGATCTTCCAGGGCATGGATGCCGCCGGCAAAGATAGCGCCATCGAGAGCGTGTTCGACGGCGTCAATCCGCAGGGCTGCGACGTGCATTCCTTCAAGCAGCCCTCGACGGAAGAACTCGATCACGACTTCATGTGGCGCGCGGCGCGACGGCTTCCTGAACGCGGACGGATCGGCATCTTCAACCGATCCTACTATGAGGAAGTGCTGGTGGTACGCGTGCATCCGGAGATTCTGGCGAAGCAGAAGATTCCGCCGAAGCTGGTGACGAAGACCATCTGGCGCGAACGTTTCGAGGACATTTCGGCATTCGAGAAATATCTCGCCCGTAACGGCACGGCGGTGCTGAAGTTCTTCCTCAATATCTCGAAGGAGGAACAGCGCCAGCGCTTTCTCGACCGCCTGGAGGAGCCGGCGAAGAACTGGAAGTTCTCGATGGGCGACGTCGCCGAGCGCGGACTGTGGGACAAGTATCAGGCGGCTTATCAGGACGTGATCCGCTATACTTCGTCGCGTGATGCGCCGTGGCATGTGGTGCCGGCCGACCACAAGTGGTTTGCGCGGGTGGTGATCGGATCGACCATCGTCCACGCGCTGGAGCAGCTCGACCTGCAGTTCCCCAAGGTCGACAAGAGCGAACTGAGCGAGTTCAATAAGGTTCGGGAGGCACTGGCGAACGAGCGCCAGCCTGCGGTGCAGGCGAAGAAGGTTGCGGTGAAGAAAGCTGCGGTGAAGAAAGCCGCGACAGGGAGGAGCACGGCTGTTTCGGCACCGTCATCACCCCGGGGGGCGGGAGGGCCGGCGCGAACGAAATGAGCGGCGGGGTTTTGGGCGATGTGCGCCCCTTCTCAAAGGAAAGCCCGGTCAGTCCACTGACCATCTTTTTGCATTGCGATGCCGGGTCATTCTCGTCTAAAATCCGTGCTGGGAAGGGTGTCGGCAACGTTCCGTCAAGGATTTATGCCGAGAATCGTCCCTCCAGCGCGTGTTCCGCAAAAGTGGATACCGGTTTTGCGATCACAATACGTGCAAGTTATTGATTGAGAGTATTTTCTTGACGTGAACCGGATTTCACTTAGCCAGAAAATGCTCTAAGGGTCCGGCAATGCTGATTCGCAGCGAAATGGGTGGAGTTCACGGGAAAGCGGCGTTCGTCGCCCGTCCCGAAGCGATTCCGGCTGCGTTCATGCCCACTCTGCTGATTGGCGGGCTTCTGCTTCTTATCGGCCCCTGAGCGCCGACTGGGCAGATATGCCTGGGCACTCAGGGGACGCAGGAACACCAGACCCCTTCGAGCGCGCGCATGGCGCGACCAAGCATAAGGATTTTTCCATGACCTCCGTGAACAAGTCCGGCAAGGACCGCGTCGTTATTTTCGACACCACCCTGCGCGACGGCGAACAGTGCCCCGGCGCCACCATGACTTTCGAGGAGAAGATCGAGGTCGCCGAGATGCTCGACGAGATGGGCGTCGATATCATCGAAGCCGGCTTTCCGATCGCTTCGGTCGGCGATTTCGAGGCGGTCGCGGAGATCGCAAAGAGCGCCAAGAATGCGGTGATCGCAGGTCTGGCCCGCGCCATTCCCGGCGACATCGCTCGTGCCGGTGAAGCGGTGCGCCACGCGCGGCGGGGCCGCATCCACACCTTCGTTTCCACGTCCCCGATCCATCTGGCGCACCAGATGCGCAAGAGCGAGGCCGAGGTGCTGGAGATCATCACCGCGACAGTGACGCAGGCCCGCAACATGGTCGAGGACGTCGAATGGTCGGCGATGGACGCGACCCGCACCCCGATCGACTATCTGTGCAAATGCGTGGAGACCGCGATTGCAGCCGGTGCCACCACCATCAACCTGCCGGACACCGTCGGCTATGCGGTGCCGGACGAGTATCGGCGGATGTTCACGACCGTTCGCGAGCGGGTGCCGAATGCCGACAAGGCCATCTTCTCGGTACACTGCCATGACGATCTGGGTCTCGCCGTCGCCAACTCGCTGGCCGGCGTCGAGGGCGGCGCGCGCCAGGTTGAATCCACCATCAACGGCATCGGCGAGCGGGCGGGCAACGCTGCGCTGGAAGAAGTCGTGATGGCGATCAAGACCCGCGGCGATGTCATGCCATATTGGTGCAACGTCGAGAGCACCATGCTGACTCGTGCCTCCAAGCTGGTTTCGGCGGCCACCTCCTTTCCGGTTCAGTATAATAAAGCGATCGTCGGCCGGAACGCGTTCGCGCACGAGAGCGGCATTCATCAGGACGGCATGTTGAAGAACGCGCAGACCTACGAGATTATGACGCCGGAGAGCGTCGGCGTGAAGCAGACCTCTCTGGTGATGGGTAAGCATTCCGGGCGCCATGCCTTCCAGCACAAGCTGGAGGAGCTGGGCTACAAGCTGGCCGAGAACCAGTTGCAGGATGCGTTCGTGCGCTTCAAGGCACTGGCCGACCGCAAGAAGGACATCTACGACGAGGACCTCGAGGCGCTGGTCGACGAGGAAATGGCTGCGTCGCATGATCGGATTAAGCTGACCTCGCTGACGGTGATCGCCGGCACCCACGGGCCGCAGCGCGCGACCATGAAACTCGACATCAACGGCCAGACGAAAATCGAGGAGGCTGAAGGCAATGGCCCGGTCGACGCGGTGTTCAACTGCATCAAGGCGCTGGTTCCGCACGAGGCCAAGCTTGAACTCTATCAGGTTCACGCGGTAACTCAGGGAACCGATGCCCAGGCGGAAGTGTCCGTGCGTCTCAGCCATGAGGGCCGCTCGATGACATCAAAAGCCGCCGATCCCGACACGCTGGTGGCGTCCGCCAAGGCCTATCTCGGCGCGCTCAACAAGATCGTCATGAAGCGTCAGCGCGACGTGCCTTCGGCCGCCGCCGCGAGCTGACCTCTCATTGCGGAATGACAAAAGAACGGCGCCGCGAGGCGCCGTTTGTATTCGTTCCTGCACGTGCCCCATCCCGAATGTTCCGTTTATTGAATTGCGTCAGATTACATCTTCGTAAGAGAGATCACTCTTGCGAAGATGTAATTTGCGTGGCGCGCCGCGCGCACCCATCTTTGTCGGACCTTGCAAAGGAGATTCCAATGAAGAAGGCCATTCTCGCCGGCGTCGCAGCGCTCGCCATTGCCGGTTCGACCGCGGTGTATGCCCATCAGCATCGTTCCTGGTCCCATGAGCACGCGCGGATCAGTCCGCAAGACAGGACGGCCTTCGCCGATGCGCGAATTGCGGCAGTCCACGCCGGTCTCACGCTGACTCCGGATCAGGAGAAGCTGTGGCCGCCTGTGGAGCAGGCGGTGCGTGATTTCGCCAAGCTGCGGATCGACCGCGCCAACGCCAGGATGCAGCCCGGGAAGGATGACACGGATGACGCGCACGAGCAGCAGGTACCTGTCGATCCGGTGACGCGGCTGAGGTCGCGCGCCGATCGCATGGCCGAGACCGCGGCGGCTTTGAAGAACATCGCCGATGCCGCTGACCCGCTCTACAAGACCCTCGACGACGGCCAGAAGCGGCGCCTGATGTTTCTGACCCATATGGGCCACGGATTTGGGGGCGGGATGGGATGGCGCCATCACCGCTTTGACCGCGGCGGCGACCGCTTCGGGCGCGACCGCGATCACTTCGATCACGGCAACCAGGACCGTGATCGGGACGACTCCGGCGGCCAGCACGATGATCAGGAGTCCGGGCAGCTCTGACGGCACGACATAAGGTCGTCAAGATACGAGGAAGCCGCTGGATACCGGCGGCTTTTTCGTATTTTGCGAAAGCCGTGGCGGCAGGGGAAAAGCGCCGCTGCTTTGCTGGACATCGCGGGTTCGCTTTGCTAAACGACCCCGTCCCGCAGGGGATTTCCGGACGGTTCCGGGCGCATAGCTCAGTTGGTAGAGCAGCTGACTCTTAATCAGCGGGTCCCAGGTTCGAGCCCTGGTGCGCCCACCATTCAATCAACGACGTAGGCGAATACAGAACTGGAACGGTGGTCCGGTTTGCAGCGCGATCCTGATCCACTCGACGCGGAGCACGTAACGCGGGATTCGCAGTGAGCGGAGCGCGGAGCTCTGTCCTCAGAGAAACTGTAAGAGGCGATTGTCAGCTTCAGCGACGCCATCGAAGGTTTTGTCGAGTGGTTACTTTCTCACGGTGGGCGGTGGGTCGATTGCGCGCTTTACCCACTGGCCAAGCACGTAGAACACCACAAACATGAGCGTGGCAATCGCCGTGATCGTGAAATCCGAGTACTGATCTTTGAATACCCTGGCAAGGATAGTGATGCCGAAGAGCCCAACTCCAAAAACAGATAGCGAGGCAACTGTGGCAGTTTGTTTTGGGGTCAATTTAGTCTCCGCGTGAGAGATCTGGACTTTGATTTGTGAAGCAGCCACCGCGTGAGCTCTGCCGATCGGGCACGGCCTGCTAAGTTTACAGGTATCCATCTGATTTTGCTATCGGCGGGTCTAGGTCCGGACCCTGGCGCCCAACCCGCCTTTCAGCCCTTAGACTCCCATAGGCCCTCGATTATCCGGCTCCCGCGAAGCCGTCGCCACGAAGGTGCAATGACGTCGCTCACGGCGAAGCACTAGCCCAGCTCGTTGCAGCCGGTGGCGGCAGATGGCAAACTCGGTTCGAGCGGCAATGCTGCCCCGTTTGGTCGTGCGTTCAATTCGCGGAATCGGAGGAAAAAGCCGAGATGGCGGGTCTGTATTTCGAACAGTTTTCTGTCGGGCAAACATTCGTTCATGAAATCCGGCGAACCGTCACCGATATGGACAATATTCTGTTTTCGTCGCTCACCTGCAATCCGGCCGCCATGCATATCGATCACGAATATGCCAAGTCGACGGAGTTCGGCAAACCGCTGATGAATTCGATTTTTACACTGGGTCTCATCATCGGCCTTTCGGTGCAGGACACGACGCTCGGGACCACGGTCGGAAATCTCGGCATGGAAGAAATCAGATATCCGCGCCCGGTTTTCGCAGGCGATACCTTGCGCGCGGAATCGAAAGTGGTCGCCGTTCGCGCCAGCAAGTCACGTCCGACGCAGGGCATCGTCACGCTCGAGCATCGCGGTTTCAACCAGCGTGACGAGGAGGTGGTGTTCTGCCGCCGCAACGCGCTGATGATGCGGAGGCCGGCATGAAGTTGCGTTCGCTTCTCTTCGTTCCGGCCGACAGCGACCGCAAATTCGCCAAGGCCGACACCGGCGGCGCCGATGCGCTGATCCTCGATCTGGAGGACTCCGTTGCGCCCGGGCGCAAGGCATTGGCACGCGATGCGGTGAAGAACCTGCTAGGCCCTACAACGCATAACTGGCAATTTTTTGTGCGGATCAATCCGCTCGGAACGGGGCTGACGCTGGAGGACCTCGTCGCCGTCGTTCGTCCGGGACTGGACGGTATCCTGATTCCGAAGGTCAACGGCATTCAGGATATCGAACTGGTTTCGCACTATGTCGATGTCCTGGAGGTCGCCGTGGGCATTCCAGCCGGGCATGTGAAGCTGCTGGTCGTGGCTACCGAGACGCCGGCCGCGATGCTCGGCTTTGCCAGCTATGTAACGCCGAGCCCAAGGCCGAGTTCGCGGCTGGTGGCCATGACGTGGGGCGCGGAAGATCTCAGCGCCGCGCTTGGCGCGCTGACCAATAAAGAGCCGAATGGCGACTGGACGTTCCCTTATCAGGCCG
>JBDTCP010000034.1:0-10683 GCA_039923555.1 Nitrobacter sp. | reverse complement strand
ACGCGCGGATCATTTTCGCAAGGTTGAGATTCCGGATTGCGCCATCGCGGACGTCGACTGAAGCCGACCCGGTCAGGCTCGACATGATCGCGCGCAGACTGGTGCCCGTGCCCCGCACGTCGGCCTTCGCTTGCATCTTGCCATCGACGTTGCCGAAATCCGCAAGGCTCGACAGCAGCGGCAGCGCGCGAACGCCGGTGACGTCAGCCTGCAGCGCGTAGCACGGAATGTTTGTGGACGCATCGATCGACAGGACGCCATTGGCTTGCCCATCATATGCGCCAAGGCGCGAAAATGAGGTCGTCAGAACGCCGCTGGCGAGGGTGGCATCGATGGCGGCCGGCCCAAAGCGCGCTTCCCCGATATTTAGTTCGGCCGCTGAAATCCTCACCTGCGCATCGACATAGTTGAGACCGCTTGTGTCGATCGACGCTTCGCTCCACGGCTCCGTGTCCGATTGCGGCACAGGATCGGTCGCGGGCTTGCTGGTCGCGCCAAGGCCGAGCCGCTGAAAATCGAGATCGAGCTTCACCAGCGGCTTGCTCGCCAAATCGACCGAGGCCCAGCCGTTGAACTTGCCGTCGTCGAGCGATCCCGACAGGCCATTGATCAGAAGTATGTGTCCGTTGATCCGGACCTCGGCCTTGGCTGTCAGTTGGCGTGTCAGCAGGCTGGGAATGTCGAGCGTCAATTCCGTCGGAATGTTCTGGTGTCCGAGCGCGCCTGCGGGCGGGGCTGCGTTGATGGTGAATTTCAGCGGACGGTTGCCGGGACGCGCATCGCCGGTGACGTTGATTTGCCGGTCGGCGTCGATCGTCACATCCGCGTTGAGGTCGTCGACGCGGTCTTCCCTGCTGTTTTGCGGATCGAAGAAAACGATCGTGCCGTTGGAGATCGTCACGCGATCGATCGGAAATGCCGTGTTGTCTTCCGATGTATCCTCAGAGCGGGTCGGTCGGGAAGCGGCGTTGACGCGGGTACGTTCGCGCAGCATCGGCAGCCGCAGCGTCGGGTGATCGATTGTCAGTCCCGAAACTTTCGGGCTCCCCGACAGTAGGCTCGCAAATGGAAGATCGGCGCGGACTTCCCCGACCGCAATCTGTACATCCGTTGCGGTTGTCGTCGGGTTTTCCAGCGTAACGTTATGCAGCGCGAGGCCGAGCGGCGGCCACACCTCGATCGAGGTCCTGCCGGTGATCGCGATCCGGTAGCCGGTCTCGCGTTCGATCTGGTCCTGCACGAGCGAGGTGACGAAATTGGAAGGGATTCCGGTCATGAGGAGCACGATCACGATCGCGATCAGGCAGACTGCGGCAACGCCCGCTATTTTCAATGCTTTCATCGTGCCATCTCGGATCGTGGATCGGTTCGCAACGTTGAAGGACAATTTCTGCCGAATACGAAGATGTCGTGTCCAAGTCGCCCGGGAGTGGTGCAAAGCTCTGTGACTTATGACACACTTTATCTTATCCGAGCATGGTCGGGCATATTGAACATACGGCGCTTGGTACGCACCGGCGAAATCAATGATTTTCAAAGGTTATGACAGGAACACCCTGTCGGTGTCCTGGCAGGACGGTGCGGACCTCAAGGGTGAATTGCGATGAGCAAGCAGTCGGAATTCGCGGTTATTCTCAAGATGAATCCGTTGTTTTCGGATCTCGGCGCCGAGGAGCTGCAACGGCTCTCGGCGCTTTGCCATACCCAGCAGCTCGATGGCGGCGAGGTCTTGTTTCAAAAAGGCGATGAGGGCGATGCGCTCTATGGCGTCCGCCGCGGCCAGATTCGCATCGAGACCGGTGCCTCAGACGGCTCCCGGCTGACCCTGAACTTCCAGGGCTCGGGCGACCTGTTCGGGGAGATCGCCGTGCTCGACGGGCAGACGCGCACCGCCGACGCGGTGGCGGGCGAGCCGACCGAGCTGTTCGTTCTACGCCGCGGCGATTTGCTGGCGTTTCTGGAGCGGGAGCCGAAGATCGCCATCCGCTTGATCGAGCTGTTGTGCCAGCGCATCCGCTGGATCAGCGAGCGCATGGAAGAATCAGTGCTGCAGCCGCTGCCGGTGCGAATGGCGCGCCGACTCTGTGCGCTGGCCGACGATTACGGGTCGGAGGTTCATATTTCGCAGGAGCAGCTCGGCGTTTACGTCGGTGCAGCGCGCGAAAGCGTCAACCGCCAGCTCCAGCACTGGCGCAAGGACGGCATTCTCGAACTTCAGCGTGGCCGCATCCTGCTCAAGAACATGAACCGGCTAACCGCCGTGGCGCGCAATGGATAGCGCTCGCGACTATTCGGCGCCGGGCAACCGGACGATACTCGGCGGTTCGTGTGGGGCCGCGGCCGGACCGGCGGCCTCGGCGCCCGAGGTCAACAGCCGCTTGCCGTAGCGCCAGATGAAGGCGCCGACGTCGTCCATCATCATGAACATCGCGGGGACGAACACCAGCGACAGGACCGTCGAGAACAGCAGGCCGCCGATCACCGCCAGTGCCATCGGCGAGCGGAATTCGCCGCCGGCGCCGAAGGCCAGCGCGCTCGGAACCATGCCGGCCGCCATCGCGATGGTCGTCATCACGATCGGGCGTGCCCGCTTCATGCCGGCGTCGATGATCGCTTCGTCGCGCGGCTTGCCTTCGCGGATGGATTCGACGGCGAATTCCACCAGCATGATGGCATTCTTTGTGACGATGCCCATCAGCATCAGGATGCCGATCCAGACCGGCGTCGTGAGCTGTTTGCCGGTGAGCAGCAAGGCCATGATCGCGCCGCCGATCGACAGCGGCAGCGAGAACAGAATGGTGATCGGTTGCAGGAAGGTGCCGAACAGCAGCACTAGTACCGCATAAACCATCATCAGGCCGGCGGTGATCGCGGTGGCAAAGCCTTCCGACAGCTCGTTGAGGCTTTCGGCATCGCCCGAGGGATTGACCTTCACGCCTTTCGGCAGCGTTTTCATGACTGGCAAATCGTTAATCTTTTTTGTGGCATCGCCGAGCGCGGCGGTGCCGACGAGGTCGGCCGCGACGGTGGCCTGCCGCTGGCGGTCGTAGCGGTTGATGCTGGTCGGACCTTGATCCAGCTTGACCTCGGCGACCACGGACAGCGGCACCTGACCGCGGCCGCCGCCGATCGGTACGCGCATCTGCTCCAGCATCTTCAGATCGGCGCGCGCGCTGTCTTCGAGTTGCACGCGGATCGGAACCTGGCGATCGCCGGCGTCGAACTTGGCCAGCGCCGGACCGACGTCGCCGATCGTCGCGACGCGAATGGTCCGCGATAACTGCTCCGTCGAGACGCCAAGGCGCGCGGCGAGATCCGCGCGCGGCTGGATGCGCAGTTCGGGGCGGTCGAGCGAGGTCTCGGGCGTCACGTTGGCGATCAGTGGAATCCGCTTCATCTGCGTCGCCAGCTCACTGGCGACATTGCTGACGATGCCGATGTCGGGACCGGTTACCACGAGTGAGACCGCGCGCAGGCCGTTCTCGTCGAGGAACCAGTAACGGATGTCGGGAACGTCTTCGATCTCGTGTCCGATCGAGAGTTCAAGTTCGCGCTGGGTAATGCTGCGGTCGTGCTTGGGCGTATAGTTGATGATCAGGGATGCGCGGCGCACCTCCTGAAGTCCGGGCGGCACGCGCCCGCCGTCGACGAAGATGCTCTTCACCTCCGGCCGCTTGCGCAGCCGCGCCGCGATGTCCTCAGTCACCTTTTCGGTGTAAGCGAGCTGCGATCCCGGTGGCAGCTCCATCGCCAGTAGCGAGCGCGCGGTGTCCTGCGCCGGCAGGAAGCCCCGCGGCAGCAGCTTGATGCTCCAGATCGAGGCCGCGAAGACCGCGAAGCCGATCAGAACCGTGATCATGTAGTGCCGCACTGACCAGGTAACGAGCCTGGTATAGCCGCGCAGCACGCGGCCGGGCTGCCGGGACTCATGCGGATGATCCTTCATGAAATAGGCGGCAAGCACCGGCGTCACGAAACGCGCGGCCAGCAGCGAAAAGAACACCTGCACCGAGACGGTTATGCCGAACTGTTTGAAGAACTGCCCCGCGATGCCCGACATGAAGCTCGCCGGCGCGAAGATCGCGATGATGGTGAGGCTGATCGCGATCACCGCGAGACCGATTTCATCGGCCGCCTCCAGCGCGGCGCGATAGGGCGACTTGCCCATCCGCATATGGCGCACGATGTTCTCGATTTCGACGATGGCGTCGTCGACGAGAATCCCGGTTGACAACGTAATGGCGAGGAAGCTGACCAGGTTCAGCGAGAAGCCGAGCATATCCATCGCCCAGAAGGCAGGAAAAATCGACAGCGGCAGCGAGATCGCGGCGATAATGGTGGCGCGGATATCACGCAGGAACAGGAAGACGACGATGACGGCGAGGATCGCGCCTTCGAACAGGGTCGAGATCGCCGCGTCATAGTTGCCCTTGGTGAAATCCACCGAGGTGTCGATCAATTTGAGATCGACGTCGGGATATTGCTCCTTCAGCGTGTCGATCCGCTGCTGCACGGCCTTCGCCACCACGACGTCGCTGGCGCCCTTGGAACGCTTGATGCCGAGCGCGACGACGGGCTCGCCGTTGAAGCGGGCGAACGTCCGGCGGTCCGCGATGGTGTCGGTTACCGCGCCGATATCGTCGAGGCGCAGTTCGCTACCGGCCGGCAGCGAGATCATCGTCCCCGCCAGTTCGTTGACGGTCTTGGCGCCTGCCAGGGTTCGGATGGCCTGATCGTTCTTGCCGATTTCCGCCCGGCCGCCGGCGACGTCGACGTTGGTGCCGCGCAGGCGCTGGCTGACATCGACCGCGGTCAGACCCACCGCGCGCAGGCGATCCGGATCGAGCGACACGAGGATTTCGCGCTCGACGCCGCCGATACGCTCGACCTGGGCGACGCCACGCACGCCCTGCAGGGCGCGCTTGACCACGTCGTCGACGAAATACGACAGTTGCTCGGGCGTCTTGCCCGGCGAGATCGCGGCATAGGTGACAATCGGCAGTCCGATGACGTCGACGCGCTGGATCAGCGGCTCGTTGACGTTCTGCGGCAGATTGGCGCGAACCCGGGTCACGGCGTCCTTGACGTCGTTCAGCGCCCGGTCGGTATTGGTCTCCAGCGCGAACTGGATCGTCGTCAGCGACAGGCCGTCGGTGATCGACGATGAAATATGCCGGACGCCCTCGACGCCCGAGACACCATCCTCGATGGTCTTGGTGACCTGCGCCTCCAGTTCGGCCGGCGCGGCGCCGAACTGCGAGACGGCCACCGAGATCACGGGAATGTCCGCATTGGGCAGCCGCGTGATGGCGAGCTTGGTGAAGCTAAGCCAGCCCAGCGCCAGCAGAATGATCGAGAAGACGACGGATGGAAGCGGGTGCCGGATCGACCATGCGGAAATATTGAGAGTCATCAACGTATCCGCGATCGATCAAGTTCATCCGGGAACATGGTCCTGACCTGGTCGCCGTCATGCAGCGACGTGCCGGCGTCGGCCACAACGATTTCTCCGACTTTCAGGCCTTCGAGGATTTCGATGCCGGTGTCGGACGTCAATCCGACGCGAACGCGTCGCGTCTCCACGATATTTCCGTTGACCACCTGAACCGTCAGGTGATCGATCGCGGAGCGGGGAATGGCTACGCCGCAACTCCGCTTGGCGTCGATGTTGGCGCGGACGAACATTCCGATCCTCAAGGTCGGGTCGCTGGTCAGGGACAGCCGGACGTGGCCCATTTGTGTCTTGCGGTCGATCTCGGGCGACACCAGCCGGACCCGCCCGACCAGGTCGGGCCCGTCCTCGCGGCTGACACGCGCGCTCGCGCCCGGATTGAGCTTGAGCACATGGATCGAAGGCACCTCGGCATCCAGTTCGATCTCATTGTTGATGGCAATTCGAAACATCGGCTCGGCCTGCGGCGAGGCCGGAGCACCTACAGCGGTATGGACTTGCGTGACGAGTCCGGCCGCGGACGCGTGCAGGACGATCGGTCCCGATCTGGCGTTGGCGGGCGGCTGTGTCAACTTCGCCAGTTCCTGATTCAGCGTGACCATGTCGCCCTCGCGGACGAGCACGTCGGTCACGCGCGATCCTTCAGAGTCTGGGCTGACCACCGCTTCCTGGCGCGGGACGATAAAGCCGGTCACACGGACCAAGTCGGAAAAGCAGGCGTTGGTCGCGCGGGCGACGATCACGAGCGCGCCTCCCGACGGCCCGCTGTCGTCGGTGGACCACGACGGGCTCACGAATCCGATCGTTGCCGCCACGCCGAAAAACAGGCGGGAGGCGACCCCGCGAACGCATCGCGGCTTATATCCGGAATCCGAAAGTCGCCTCACGTTGCAATTCTCTCATTGGCACGCCGCGTGCCATGACAATCTATACGGTGCATTGCCGACCGGCAAAACAAACGGATCGAACCCTTCCTGGTCTAGATAAAGTGTTCAGCGCACGCCGTAACTGGCAAATTCCTTCACGATGTCAGGATCCATCGCCTTGGCGTTGGCGATGTCCAGATTACCCTCCGCGACAGCGCCGTTGCGCTGCCTGGCGAGACCTCTTCCGTAAAGTGACGATGTCAGTCTCGGGTTGATCTTGAGCGCGGCGTCAAAGTCCGCGATCGCATTCTTGTTCGCACCGCTCTTCAGGTTGAGCAGGCCGCGGCTGTCCAGCGCATCGACGAAATCCGGCCGCAACCGTAGCGCCTCGTTGCAGTCGCGCATCGCCGATTGCAAATCGCCGATCACTGTCCGCGTCCAGCAGCGATTGTTGTAAGCCTCGACATCATTCGGATTGAGTCGGATCGTCGCATCGAAATCCTTGATGGCGAGCGAATAGGCGCCCTTGCTCGCATAGACCTGTCCACGCCGGTACAGCGCGTTGGAGTCTCCGGGGTTGGCGGCGACCTTGGAACTCAGCGACTTGATCGTGGGATCGTCGGCCAGCGCGAGCGCGGTCTTCCCGTCATCCTGCGTCGGCGGTGGCGGCTTAATCGCCGCTGGCTTGGACGCGAGGGCCGGCGGTGTTGGCGGGTTGGATGCGACGGGCGGTTGCGGCGGCGCAACAGGCGGCGGCGACGGCGCGGTCTCCGGACGTGGCGGCAATGGCGGCGCTGCGGCCACGCCGGGTTTGGCGTGCTGGCCGGGAATGAAATAGAAATCGTCGGCGAGGGATGACGAAATCCACGGCACCTGCTCGGCGCGCGACGCCCGCGTCACGCCGACGCGGGTGCGGTTCAGCGTTTCTTCGGCGCTCAGGTCGGGGACGCGAATCTCCTTCAGCAATTCGCTGACGAACAGACTGTGGTCCGTACTGGCGTCGCTGACCACCGAGCTGAGCGCCGCCGAATACATCACCAGCGTCCCGCTTGGCGCGATCACCGGCGCCAGACCGGCTGAAAAGCTGCGAAAGCGGCGCTCGAACGGATTGCGGCGGGATGCGTCGAGCAGCGCGACCTTGACGCCTGCGCCGCGGCTGTTGATCTCGCCCAGGACGGTCTCGAGGCTGAAGCCGTCGCGGCGGACGTCCGCTTCGGTCCAGATTTGCGCATCGACCGGGATGAGATAGCTCTGGCGTCCGGACTGGATGCCGTATCCGCTGAAGAAAATCAGCGCGACGCTGCCGGGCTGGATGCGGCTGTAGAAACGGTTGAGCGCGAGGCGCATGGCTTCGCCCGTCAAATTCTGGCCGGTCTCGACGTCGAACCCGTCGTGTTTGAGTTCATCGGCAACGTCGCGGACATCGTTGATGGGTTCTTTGAGCGGTGCTTCGCTGTCGGGGTACCGGGCGTTGCCGATCACGAGCGCGACCCGCGCGCTGCCGTTATCCGCGGCGGCCGCCGGCGTCATCGCGGGCACCATCGTCAGCATCAACGCGGCCAGCAGAGCAACTCGAATGTCCATGCGACGCCAGTCCAACAGTCCGACGCCATTCCAGCCACGCGCCGTGGCGACCTTATCTGACGCGATCCGCATTTTCAAACCGGCGCAGCGCCTGTCCACGTTTGCGAACACCGGGCGGAGCGCGTCGATTGATCGCGGTCGTGTTGCAAGTTCATACCAATGGCACGGCTCGCAGAAGCTGCTGTCGCGGTGACAGCATCATTTGTTCGCGGCCTGATCTTTCGCGGCCATGTTGACGACCTCGACGCGGCGATTTTCCGGCGCAAACGGGTCTGCGGAATTCTTGTATCCTTCCTTTCCATAGCCGGCAGAGACCAGGTTCGCCGCGGGAACGTGATACTTCTCCATAAGGAAGCGCTTCACTGTTGCGGCCCGGCGTTCGGAGAGACTCTGATTGTAGGCATCGGATCCCTTGCCGTCGGTATGGCCGCCGAGCATGATGACGGAGCCCGCAAGCTCGTCGCTTGTCAGTGCTTTGCCGAGGCTGTCCAACTGCGGTTCGGCGCGCGGGGTCACGGCAGCGGAATTGAAATCGAAATTGATGTCCAGGTCGATCTTCGGACGCTGGGCGGCAATGGCAGCCAGGTGATCGCGATCGCCCATGGACAGCGAGCGGGTCTTGCCGCGCACGCTCTTGACAAAGGCGAGGTCGCTGTCGCTCATCGCAGGCTCCGCGGGTCCGCTCAGGCTTCGGGTCTTCGAAACCTTCAGCCCGTCGATGATTTGCTGCGCGGAAAGATCACCGGCCGAGGCGCCGTGCGGCGCTGCGATCAGGGCTAGGCCGGCCGACAGAATGGCTACCCGCAGGCCTTTTCCGGATGTCGTCTGAATCGGCATGATCGTCTCCTGCAATTCATGGTTCGCCGCGCGATGCGGGCAATAACGAGGCGGCACTATGTGCCGTTGCGGCCGATCCTACCGTGATCTTCCTCACAAAGACGCGGGATCAGAAAAACGGTTGGTGTATGTATTGATTTGACGCCGAGCGGCCGAAGTTCGTTCAAGACTATTCAATGCACGGCTGCGCTTCAATGCCAGCGCACGCGGTCGACCCGCATAGCCTGGACCGAGCGGTTGGCGGAACCCGGGCTCGGCTCCTGCGTTGTCATACTCAAGCGAGGGGCGAACTTTCCATCGGTTGATGATAGGTGGCCGCATCCCGGGTTCTTTCCGACGCGGTACACAGCAGGATTTGTTCAAGGACGCCTGCCGATCTCTCGTTTTCCGTCAAGCCCGCGCCATCATGTTCCGGTGGACTTCGACACCGGACGACCAGCGCGGAGTGAGTGCATATTTTGGGGACGATCGAAGGACAATCATTGCAACGAAAGACGGACCGCATCGTCGAGACAGACGTTCCCGCGCGTCTCGACAGCCTCCGCTGGAGCCCGTTTCATACGCGCGTCGTGATCGCCCTTGGAATCACCTGGATACTGGACGGGCTGGAGGTGACGCTCACCGGCGCACTGTCAGGCGCGCTCAAGGACAGTCCGGCGCTGCGCTTCACCAACTTCGATGTCGGTCTCTCCAGCAGCGCCTATCTTGTCGGGGCCGTGCTCGGGGCGCTGGGTTTTGGCTGGCTGACCGACCGGATCGGGCGCAAGAAGCTTTTTTTCGTCACACTGACGCTTTATCTGGCCGCGACGGCGGCAACCGCGCTGTCGTGGGATATCGGCAGCTTCGCACTATTCCGGTTTCTGACGGGCGCCGGCATCGGGGGCGAATACACCGCGATCAATTCGACGATTCAGGAACTGGTGCCGGCGCGTTACCGCGGATGGACCGACCTGACCATCAACGGCAGTTTCTGGATCGGTGCCGCCCTCGGCGCGGTCGGCGCGATCGTGCTGCTCGATCCACATGTGATTGATCCCGAACTGGGCTGGCGGCTTGCGTTCCTGACTGGCGCCGTGTTGGGACTTGTGGTGTTTGTGATGCGGTTATGGATTCCGGAAAGCCCGCGCTGGCTGATGATTCACGGACGGCCGGATCAGGCTCTCCGCATCGTGGCCGACATCGAACGGGTGGCGGTTCGCCATTCGGATGCAGCCGCTGACGGCGCCTGGCCGACGATCAAAATTCGCATGCGGGATCATACGCCGCTGCGCGAGGTGGCGCGGACGCTGTTTTACACATACCGGCAGCGGTCGCTGGTCGGCCTCGCGCTGATGATCGCGCAGGCGTTCTTCTACAACGCGATCTTCTTCACATACGCGCTGGTGCTGTCGGCCTTCTATAATATCCCGTCGAACCACATCGGCTGGTACCTCCTGCCGTTCGCGGCGGGCAACTTTCTCGGGCCGCTGCTGCTCGGGCGGCTGTTCGATACGGTCGGGCGTCGCGCGATGATCGCGTTCACCTATGGGATATCCGGCGTTTTGCTGGCCGTATCAGGCTATCTCTTCGCCGCCGGTCTTCTCACCGCGCAGACGCAGACAATCGCGTGGATGGTGATCTTCTTCTTTGCCTCGCCCGCCGCCAGCGCGGCCTACCTGACCGTCAGCGAAACGTTCCCGCTTGAGGTCCGGGCGCTGGCGATCGCGATATTTTATGCCATCGGGACGGGAATCGGCGGCGTCGCCGGTCCTGCGTTGTTCGGCGCCTTGATCGACAGCGGCTCGCGTGACAGCGTGTTCGCAGGGTATTGCCTCGGATCGGCATTGATGATCGCCGCCGCGCTGATCGGCTGGCGATACGGGGTTGCGGCGGAGCGGCGGTCCCTCGAATCGGTGGCGTCGCCGCTTGCCGTTGTGGAGTCATGATGAATCAGGATTTAATGGA